>VBNY01000432.1 GCA_005877705.1 Gammaproteobacteria bacterium | reverse complement strand
CCGCCTCCGTATGCCGCAAGCTCGCCTGGAGCGGCGGGCGGATTGCATTCGGGGGCGCCGCAGACGGATGCGACCCGCGAACTCAATCGCTATAACCTGCGGCGGATCACGATTGCCGCTCGCACAGACTGTCCACCCAGGACTCGCACAGCGCAACCGCTTCCTGGGGCTGGAAGTTCCCGGGGTCCAGGCACCATTCGAGCCACAGTCCATCCAGGAGTGCCGCGAGGCCGATCGCGGCCAGGCGCAGATTGAATCGCGGCCTGCCCGGCCCGGGGGCGAGTTCCCCGAGCAGGCCGCGCAACAGCTCGACGTAGCCCTGATAGGTCTCCTGGTGCACGCCCTGGATCTCGCGGGAGTGGCGGTACAAACCCCAGAAGACGACCCACACCGCCAACACGTCCTGATCGAGATTCGGCCGGGAGAAGGAGGCTTCCAGGAACGCACGGATCCGGGCTCGAGGGGAGTCGGCCGCGCGAGCCACCGCCGACCGCAGCCCCCCCACGAGGTCGCTGTTGAAATGGCGATACGCGGCGGCGATCAGACCGTCCTTGCCGGGAAAGTGGTGGTTGATGAGGCCGACCGACACCTTGGCCTGGGCGCTGATGCGGCGAATGGACAGGCCCTCGTGGCCGTGCCGTTTCAGGCACTCGATGGCCGCCTCGATGAGCGCCCTGCGCCGCTCCTGCGGCAGCTGGCGCTCGAAGCGGGGCTTGCGGGGAAGGGCCAACACCGGATTCGAGCTTGCCTACGCCACGCGCCGCAGCCATCCCCGTCGGAAATCGGCGAGGATTTCCCGCGCGGCGTTGTGACCGGGTGCGCCAGTCACACCGCCCCCCGGGTGCGTCCCCGCCCCGCACATGTAAAGCCCCTGCAACGGACCGCGATAATTACCGTGGCCGAGCATGGGACGCGCTGAGAACAGTTGATCGAGGGTCAAGGCGCCGTGAAAGATATCGCCGCCCACGAGCCCGAAGGTCCGTTCGAGATCGAGGGGGCTCATGATCTGGCGGCCGAGGACCGCGGCTTTGAAGTTGGGAGCGTACGCGTTGATGGTATCGATCATCAGATCCGCAACGGTCTCGCGGTGGCGGTCCCAGGACTCGCCGTTGGGCAACTGCGGCGCGGCGTGCTGGCAAAAGAGGCTCGCGACATGTCGGCCCGCCGGCGCCAGAGTCTCATCGAGCGTCGAGGGGATCACGATTTCGACAATCGGCTTGCGTGACCACCCGAACGAGCGCGCATCGAAGTAGGCCTGCTCCATGTAGGAAAGCGTCGGCGCGATGATGATGCCCGCGGTGTGGTGGTCCGCCGGCGCCTTGCCCGGCAGGCACGTGAAATCCGGCAACTCGGATAACGCGACGTTCATGCGAAACGTGCCGGAGCCGCAGCGCCAGTGGCTGATGCGCTCCCGAAACTCCTCCGGTACGGCCCCCGCGGCGAACATCTTCAGAAACAGCAGTTTGGGGTTGAGATTGGAGATAATGGCCGGCGCATGCAACGTACCGCCGGCCTCAGTCACGACGCCAACCGCTCGATCGCCTTCGACAATCACCTCGCGTACGGCGGTGGAGACCCGGATGTCGGCGCCGCGCGCCGCCGCGGCTTTTGCCATCGCCTGGGTGATCGCGCCCATGCCGCCGATGGCGTGGCCCCACGTGCCCTTCTTGCCGTTCACCTCTCCGAAGACGTGATGCAGCAGTACGTACGCCGAGCCCGGTGTGTAGGGGCTCGCATAATTGCCGACCACGCCGTCGAAGCCGTAGACGGCCTTGATCGGATCGCTTTCAAACCAGCCCTCGAGATAGTCGCCCGCCGACGTCGCAAATAGACTCAGCAGCTCGCGCCGCTGCTTCATGTCCAGCTTGCGCAGCCGCCCCCCTACGCGCGCAGCGCGCAGCAACTCCGGCAGCGCTGCACGCCAGCTTCCTTGTATCGCGTTCGGGGGTGTTTCCAGCACCAGGTCCCGCAGGACATCGGCAACCGCGCCGAGCCGCTCACCGTACTCATCGAGCCGCGCGGCGTCATTTGCCGAGAACTTGGCAACCTCGGTGTGCGTCCTGCCACCGCCGACCATCAGGTAGCGACCGTCCTCGGTGGGCAGGAAATTCGAGACCTTGCGCTCGACGACCCGCAGCCCGTGTCGCGTCAGGTCGAGGTCGCGCACGACTTTCGGGTTCAGCAGCGAGACCGTGTCAGCTCCACCGACCACGGAACGCCGCTCGAGCACGGTGACTTTGAGACCCGCCGCCGCCAGATACGCGGCACACACGAGCCCGTTGTGTCCGCCTCCAATGATGAGCGCATCGCAGCGCTCGGCGCTGCTGCGCCCGGCCTTACTCACGGCTCCATCCTCGCGCCGGCGCCCGCGGCAAGCGACATTCGGGGATCAAGCCTCGCATCCGCCGCGCGAAGCTGCGCAGACAGACCTCCCCCTCGCTCAAGGGCCCCATCGTGTAGCTGCTCGAGCCCATTCCGCTCTGCACGCGCTCGATGAGCGCCTTGTCCTCCAGGCTCACGCGGCGATTGATGCGCCAGTTCAAATAGCGCGCCGCGCGCATTTCGCGTCGCGAGTCGGGGTGCACGTAGGCGATCTCGCGAATCATCGTTTCGGTTGCCGAGACCGGCAGGAACTGCATGAAATCGATCTGGTCCGGGTAGATGTCGAAGGCGACGTTCGGCCACAGCTTGAAATACGTCCACAACCGCTGCCGCTCCGGCGGCAGATGCCCCACGTTGGGCAGCAGCTGTTGGTAGAGCCGCTCTGACCACTTGCTGGACGGTTCCGCGCGCAGCACGCCCCACATCTTGTCGATCCAGGGCTGCGCCTCGATGCCGTAACTGCGGCCGAACAGACGCGTCAGACCGGGGTGGGCGACGTTGATGTGCAGTCCGTCCGAATAGTTGTCCGCGACGTTCTTCCAATTTACGTTGCGCGGGCGGAACGTGACGCGTCCTTGCGGTACCAATTGTTCCAGCCGGTAAGAGGCAAGCTCGTCCGCGTACGGCGCCGCCATCTCCGGTACGCTCGGCAAGCCCGGCGCGAAACGCACGAAGATGAAGCCCATGTACACTTCGTGCTCGAGCGGCACCAGACCGTGCCGCCCGGTATCCAGCCCGCGGAACGCCTCACGGTTGGGCACCGCAACAAGCCGTCCGTCCAGTGCATACGTCCAGGCGTGATACGGGCATGTGATTCGCCGTCCGCAGTGGCCCTTCGGCCCCTCGAGCAGCCGTGAGGCGCGATGGCGGCACACGTTGTGAAAGCTCTGCAGCTCGCCATCCTCACCACGCAAGACGACGACGGCTTCACCCAGGAAATCGAACGTATGGAAGTCCCCCGGACTGGGCACGTCGTTCACGTGGCAAACGAGTTGCCAGCTCGTGCGGAACACAGTCTCCTTCTCCACCTCGAAGAATTCCGGGTCGTGGTAGGTCCAGGCGGGCAGGCTCAACGCCTCCTGATCGGCATCGGCCGGCGCGGCGGCCCGGAGCTGTCCGTTGCGGGTTGCTGCATTCATGGCGGGCGCCCTCGAGGCTTGGCGGTCGGGTGGCCCCGGTGTCGCCGTTGTTGAACGATCGTACAACAACGGCCGGAAACTCGTCAAACACCGGCCGGCAATCCGCACCGGCATGCTCAGGTCGCGCAGGTAAGGGAAAGCCTGATAGCGCTAAGGGAAACCCTGAGAGCCCTAAGGGCGACTGTCGGGGTCCTAGGGGCAACGCACGGGGCCCTAAGGGCAACTCTGAGCCACCGGCTGGCGGAGTCTAATCGCTACAACCGCAGAAAAACGAGAACCGCTGACGCGGCGATCATTGATCACCATGATCGTGATGAGCGCGATGAGCGCGGACTATCTGGCCGGCGCCGCGCCCGGACAGCCGTCCGTCGGTGGCGCTACCCTCGGCAACAGCGCGAGGTCCGGGAACGCCTCCAGGGTGAACAACGCCGGCAGCAGCTTGCGATAGCGCTCGATGCCGGAAGACAGCGTCGAGGTATCCCGCCTGAGCCGCCGTGCGACCTCGCAGAGGGTCGCGACACCGCGCTCCGTCGCATACCACCCGATCAGCGACCGAGCCAGTACGAGCTCCCGCTTGCGCGATTTCGACATGAGGTCTTTGCGCTCCACGCCGAGCTTCATGCAGACAAGATCGATGATCTGATCGAGGGTGAGGGTGGTGCGGTACACGCCCGCGCCGCGCGGCAGCGAACGGACGAAGTCAGCATCCCCCAGGATCCGCCGGTCGACAGCTGCCGCGCTCTCGAAGTCGATATCATCGGAGGCGCTGCCCTGATAGATCAGGCGCCGATATTTCTGCAGCGCCTCTTGAGGCGATTCCGAGAGCAGATGCAGCGCGATACGCGTGTTGAGCCA
>VBNY01000324.1 GCA_005877705.1 Gammaproteobacteria bacterium | reverse complement strand
CTCGCGCAGCCGCTCGAGGTAGCCGCGCGGTGGCACGATGACCCCGGTGGACCCGGCAATGGGCTCGACGAACACCGCGGCGATGCGCTTGTCACCCACCAGGTTCACAAATCTCGACAGGTCATCGGCGAGTTCGGCCCCGGTCGTGCCCAGACCGCGGGTCAGACGATTTTCCGGCAGGAGCGTGTGCCGCAGGTGCAATACACCTGGCATCAATGCGCCAAATGCCTCGCGGTTGCGCACCATGCCGCTCAGCGCGGTGCCGCCGATGTTCACGCCGTGATAGGCGCGCTCGCGGGACACGAAATAGGTTCGCTGCCCCTCATTGCGGGCGAGGTGATAGGCAAGGGCGATCTTCATCGCCGTGTCGACCGCCTCGGAGCCGGAGTTGCAGAAGAAGACGTGATCGAGACCCTTCGGGGTGAGCGCGGCGACGCCGTCGGCCAGCGCGAATGCACCGGGATGACAGCGCATGAAGGACGGCGTGAAGTCGAGCGTCTGCAGCTGCTTGGCAACCGCAGTCGCTATTTCGACCCGGCAGTGACCAGCGGGGGTAGTGAAAAGCCCGGAGCTGCCATCCAGAATCTTGCGCCCCGTCGGAGTCCAGTAGTGCATGCCGCTTGCACGCTCGAACAGGCGTGGCTCACGCTTGAACTCGCGATTGTTGGTGAAGGGCATCCAATGGCGTTCCAGACTCTCGAGCGTCATTTCCATTTCTATCTCCGCGCATCCCGCAGCTGAGGCAAGCGAAGTGCGCTCAAGGGTGTGGGTGCTGTCAGCCAAAAGTGGACCCGATCTCCGCCGCCGCCGCCCGCAGCCGCGGCACGAACTCGATGGCACGCATCAGGGGCAGCCGGGCAGTCGCTCCCTGCACCGCAATGGAGGCGATCACGTCCCCGTGCCGGTTACGCACCGGCACCGCGACGCAGGCAACACCTAGCACGTATTCCTCGTTGTCGACGGCGTAACCGACGTTGACGATCCTGTCCAACTCCGACTCGAGCACCGCGCGGTCGGTGATGGTGCGCTCGGTGAATCGCTGCAGCGGCATCAGCCCGAGCAGGCGCTGTCGCTCGGGGGCCGCGAGGTGAGCCAACAGCAGCTTGCCGCTGGCGCAACAGTGCGGGGGCAGCGAGTCGCCGCCCTCCGCGATATGCAACCGCAGCGGCCACGGCGCTTCGATGCGGTCAAGGTAAATGACGGCGCCTTTCTTGAGCACCGCGAGATTGCAGGTTTCAGTGATCTCACTGACCACGCGCCGCAATATCGTGCGGCGCTCGGCTGCGGCGCCGTCACTGCGCAGCACATCGAGGGCAAAGCGCGACAGGCGTTCACCGATGATATAGGCGCGACCGCCGGGCTCACGGGCGAGAAACCCCGCTTCCTCGAACAACGCCAGGGTCCGGTGCAGCGTTGGCTTCGGCAACTCCGTCGCCTGCATGAGTTCCGACAGGGTGACGGCGCGACCCGCGCGCACCAGGACCTCGAGCACGCCGAATGCCTTGAGCGTGGAGGAGGTTTCGCTCGCGATTTCTGCGGACTCGGCCGCCAGCGACAGCACCCGGCTACTCATGTCGCTAAGTGATTCATTCCGGTAAACGGGACACAACGGACGTCACAAAGAAATGTATCTTGCCCTACCTGCGGGGTATTGTAATATGCTGCGCCTCAAAGAGACAAACCATCTCGTCTGAAGAAACCTCTGGAACAGGAGCAAGCCGGTGACCCAGCCGCAGAAGATGGGGCCCTCTGAGGCGCTCGTTGAGACGCTCGCCGCGAATGGTGTCACGCACGTATTTGGGATCGTGGGTTCGGCGTTCATGGATGCGCTCGATATCTTCCCTGCCGCGGGCATCGAGTTTGTGCCGGTAGCTCACGAGCAGGGCGCGATTCATATGGCCGATGGGTACGCGCGCGCGTCGGGCCGCCACGGTGTGTGCATTGCGCAAAACGGACCGGGAGTCACGAATTTCGTGACCGGAGTCGCGGCCGCTTACTGGGCGCATTCGCCCGTTGTGTTCATCACACCGGAAACCGGCTCCCTGACGATGGGGCTGGGCGGCTTCCAGGAAACCGAGCAGCTGCCGATTTTTTCGAAGATCACCAAATACCAGGGGCACGTCAACCATCCGCGCCGCATGGCCGAGATCGCCGCGCGCTGCTTTGACCGCGCCATGCTCGAGATGGGACCCACCCAGCTCAATATTCCGCGCGACTTCTTCTACGGCGAGATCGAGGCGAGCATCGCCAGGCCGATGCGCATCAACCACGGGCCGGGTGACTCGGCGGCACTCGATGCCGCAGCCGACCTGCTGGCAGGCGCGAGCTTCCCGGTGATCGTCGCCGGCGGCGGAGTCATCATGGCGGGCGCCACGGCCGAGGCGATCGAGCTTGCGGACCTGCTCGGCGCGGCCGTGTGCAACAGCTACCTGCACAACGATTCGTTCCCCGCCTCCCACCCGCTCGCCGTCGGCCCCCTCGGTTATCAGGGCTCGAAGGCCGCCATGAAGCTCATTGCGCAGGCGGACGTGGTGCTGGCCCTCGGCACGCGCCTCGGGCCCTTTGGCACGCTGCCGCAACACGGGCTCGACTATTGGCCGAAGCAGGCAAAGATCATCCAGGTTGACAGCGACCCGCGGATGCTGGGGCTCGTCAAGCCGATCTCAGTGGGGATTCACGGCGATGCCCGTGCCGCCGCCGGCGCCTTGATAGAACGGCTCAAAGCTCGGCGGCTGGCAGGCGCGGGGAGTCGCGCCGAGCGGCTGTCGCGCATCGCTGCCGAAAAGAGCGCCTGGGAAGCGGAGCTCACCGGATGGACGCACGAGCGCGATCCGTACTCGCTCGAGGTAGCGGCCAACAGCCAGCGCATGCACCCGCGCCAGCTGCTGCGGGCACTCGAGCAGGCCCTGCCCCCCGAGGCCATGGTGTCAACGGACATCGGCAATATTTGCTCTGTCGCCAACTCCTATCTGCGTTTCGACCGGCCGCGGTCGATGTTCGCCGCCATGAGCTTTGGCAACTGCGGATATGCCTTTCCGGTCATCTGTGGCGCCAAGGTCGCCTCACCCGAGCGTCCGGCGTTCGCCTACGTTGGCGACGGCGCGTGGGGCATCAGCTTCAACGAACTGCTCACCTGCGCCCGCGAGAAGATCGGCGTGACGGTGATCGTCTTCAACAATGAGCAGTGGGGCGCGGAAAAGAAGAACCACGTCGACTTCTATTCGCGGCGCTACCAGGGGGTCAACCTTAAAAACCCCAGCTGGGCCGCAGTGGCGCGCGCTTTTGGCTGCGATGGCGTGAGCGTCGAGCGACTCACCGACGTCGCGCCTGCCCTGCGCGCGGCCGCCGCGGCGCAGAGCGCCGGCAGGACGACGGTGCTGGAGATGATGGTGACGCAGGAGCTCGGTGATCCATTCCGCCGTGACGCCCTGTCCAAGCCGGTCCGGCACCTCGAGAAATACCAGAAATTCATGTGACGCGGCCGGCGTGCCATTCCCGCGCGAGCCCCCGATGACCCTGCCAAGCGCAGCGTCCAGCGGGCTGCGGCGCTCGCTGCGGCGGCGGCACATGCAGATGATCGCGCTCGGCGGAGTGATCGGCGCGGGCCTGTTCGTCGGCAGCGGCGTAGTCATCGGTGCGGCGGGACCGGCCGCCGTCATCTCGTTCGCCCTGACCGGTACGCTGGTTGTGCTGGTGATGCGCATGCTCGGCGAAATGGCGATCGCCTACCCCGCGGTCGGTGGTTTCTACGAGTACAACCGCCTGGCGCTCGGGGAACTGGCGGGGTTTCTGACCGGCTGGATGTACTGGTATTTCTGGGTGATCGTCGTCGCCCTCGAAGCGGTCGCGGGGGCAAAGATCCTTGGCACGTGGTGGCCGACGATCGCGCCCTGGCAGTTCACACTCGCGCTCATGGCCGTGTTCACGGTCGTGAATCTGCTGTCAGTGCGCTCCTATGGAGAAGCGGAGTTCTGGTTCGCCTCGAT
>VBNY01000187.1 GCA_005877705.1 Gammaproteobacteria bacterium | reverse complement strand
GCCCACCGGGTGCCACCCTGTGCGCACGCAAGGGCTGTTCCTAAGGCACCCCACGAAATTGCGCTCTACCGGATCCGTGAGCACGGGCCTGCGACCAAGACGCACAATTTCGCGGGGCACCCCGCCTAAGGCACCCCACGAAATTGCGCTCTACCGGATTCGTGAGCGCAGGCCTGCGACCAAGACGCACAATTTCGTGGGGGACCCCGCCTTGGGCACCCGGGCGAACGCCGCCAGGGAGTTCGTGCCCAAGCTGCAGGTCGCGGCAGCCGGCGCCCGCCCCTGCTATGCTTCGCGGCCAGCAACGAGTCACTGAAGCCTTGCCTCGCAGGAGCGTGCACGTGACCCATGCGGCTATCACGGGTTGGGGCAAATGCCTGCCGCCGGCCGTGCTGAGCAACGTCGACCTTGCCGGCCTGCTCGATACAAGTGACGAATGGATCGTGAGCCGGACCGGGATCCACGAACGGCGCATCTCTCACGTCCCCCTCGAGGAGCTTGGCTATGTCGCGGCAAGCCGCGCCCTGGCCGCGGCCGGTATGCGTGGCGGTGACCTGGAGCTCATCGTCTTCGGCACCTGCAGCCACGACGACCAGGTGCCGAACATGGCTTCAGGGATCCAGGCGCGCATCGGCGCACAGGCCGCGGCCGCCGTGGACATCAACACCGCATGCACCAGTTTTCTCTACGGGCTGTCCAATGCCACGGCGCTGATCCGCACCGGGGTCGTGCGCAACGCCTTGGTCATCGGCGCGGAGCTGATCTGCGATGGAGCGGCCGCTGTGGTACTGGAGGCGACGCAGCGCGAGCAAGGGGTGCTGGCGGAGAAGCTGGGTTGTTACGGCGAAGCCCGCGAAATCCTGCGCGTGCAGGGGATGGGCGGCCGGTATGCCAACCGCGGCGTGCTCTACGGAGTGACGCGCTGGCAGTTTGAAGGCCAGGAGATCTTCAAGCGCGCGGTGCAGGGCATGTGCACCGCTTCCGAGAGCGCCCTCAGCCGCATCGGCCTGAAGCCGGACGACGTCGATCTCGTCGTGCCGCATCAAGCGAACCTGCGAATCATCGAGGCAGTCGCCAAGCGCACGCAGATACCGATGGCACGCGTCTATGTCAACGTTCAGCGCTACGGCAACATGTCGTCGGCGACTGTTCCCGTGGCCCTGTGCGAGGCGTTGGAAGAGCAACGCGTGCGCCCGGGGGCGTTGCTGTTGATGCCGGCGTTCGGCGGCGGTCTGAGCTACTGCGCGCACGTCGTGCGCTGGGGTGACCGCACCACGCCGTTGGCCGAGTCGAATGCCGCTCTGCCGGCGAATCAGCGCCCGGCGCGGCAAATCATCCGCGACGTGCTGGAGGCGAAGACGCGGCCGTCCCCGGACTCACTGGCGTGAGGGCCGCTACTTCTTCGCGGCCGCCTTCTTGCGTCTCTTGGCGGGATCCTTCGGCCGCGTCTTGCCGAACGAGCCGCGGTAGAGCTTGCCGCGGCGGCTGCGAGGATCGCCCTTACCCATGAGAATCGACTCCGCTTAGGGTCCAAATGGCCGCGGCCCGCAGTCTAGCAGGTGCGTCTGCGTCAGTGGCAAGCGTGCCTAGCGGGGTCCCCGGGAAATTGTGCGTCTTGATCAGCGGCCCGAGCTCACGAGTCAGGCAGGGCACAATTTCCTGGGGTGCTTTAGCGGGGTCCCCGGGAAATTGTGCGTCTTGATCAGCGGCCCGAGCTCACGAGTCAGGCAGGGCACAATTTCCTGGGGTGCTTTAGCGGCGCGATCTGCCGGCGAGCTGATCGAGCGCGCGGATCTGCATAACCGTCGAGTCGGAGGCGGGGAGAAGTTGGTTTGCCTGCAGCACGAAGGCCGGGACGTCCGCCGCGGCGAGCGGCGGGCTGATCAGAAACCCCTGCGCGAAGTCGCAGCCGAGCCGCCGTAACAGGTTCCACGCCTCCGGCTCTTCCACTCCCTCGGCCACCACGTTCAGCCCCATGCTGTGGCCGAGCTCGATGGTGGAGGTGACGATGGTCGCCGCATCGCTGCCGAGGCGCGCGTTCGTCATGAACGAGCGATCGATCTTGAGCTCATCCACCGGCAGCATGCGCAGCTGCGATAGCGAGGAATGGCCCGTCCCGAAGTCGTCGATCGCGAAGCGCACACCCGCGATGCGCAGCAGCTGCATGTGGCGCGCGGCGAGCTGCGGGTCGCGCATGACCGCGCTCTCGGTGATCTCGAGCAGCAGCGAGTTCGCTTCGACCCGGTGGGAGCGCAGCGTCTCGAGGATCTCATCCCCGAGCTCCGGGTCGAGAATGTCCGGCGCGGAAAGATTCACGGCCAGCTCGACGGCCAGCCCGGCGCGGCGCCATTCTCCCATCTGGCGTATCGCCGCGCTGAGCACCCAGCTCGTGAGCCGGCGTGAGCCACCGGTGTGCTCCGCGAGCGGCACGAACTCCCCGGGCGACACCGGTCCGAGCTGTGGATGGGTCCAGCGGACCAGGGCTTCGAGGCTCTTGACGGAGCGTGTCGCCATCGCAACTTTCGGCTGATAGACGAGCGTCAGAGCATCGCTGTCGATGGCGCCGCGCAGATCCGTGATGAGGGTGAGCCGCCGACGATGCTCCTCGTCGCGTCCCGGGCGGTAAATTGCCACCCGCGAGCGCGCCTCATCCGCGTCCTCGAGCGCGATCTGTACGCGCTGCAGCAGCTCGTCCGCCGTCGCGCCGTGATCGGGGTACAGGCACACCCCGCAGGCGACGCGCAGATCGAGACTCACGCCGGAGAGATGAAAGCCCGTGCGGATCACCCCGGCGAGCTGATCCGCGTACAGCGGGGAGCGCGCCGGCGTGCACTCGGGCGCAATCACGAGGAACTGATTCTCGCCCACTCGCGCGACGCTGTCGTGGGAAGCGGCATTCTGCCGCAGCCGGCGGGATGCTTCGCGCAACACCTCGTCCCCAACGTGGTGCCCGAGGGAGGTGTTGATGTCGCGCACGTTGCGCATGTCGATGAGGATCAGCGCTACCTGTGCCGGGTGGTTCGTCCCGCTCACGAGCTCCTGCAGGCGGCGCGTGGCGAGCGTGCGGTTCGGCAGCCCAGTGAGGGCGTCATGGTAGGCGTGGTGTGTGATATCTGCTTCGCGCTCCGCGATGTTCTTCTGCATCGCGTTGAATGTCGCGGCGAGGCTGCAGAACTCGTCGGCACCGGCGACTGCGACCGCGGTCTCGTACTGTCCTTGCTGAATGCGCTTCGCGGCTCTCACCAGCTCACCGATCGGGCGCGCGGCACTGCGCCCGAGCAAGGTGCCGACCACTGCGGCAAGCGCCAGCGCGATGCCGTCGATCAGCAGCAGGTCGTCGCGCACATCACGGTAGGGCGCCAGCACTTCGTGCATCGGCTTCAGAAGCAGCACGTCGACGGAGTCACCGCGGCTGTCGAGCCGCTTCGTAAAGCTGAGGTAGTCCGTGTTGGCAAGCCGAATGACGCGCGGCACATCGCCCGCCGTCGCCGCGGACACGGTTGGCGCCGCTTGCGTCGCCTGTGGCGGCAGCGGCAGGGTCGACGCTACGTGCGCGATGCCATCGCGCCCGTGCGAGACCAGGGCCACCTGCGAGCCGACGAGATCGCCCATCCTCTGCGCGAGCCTGGCGTCCACCAGAAAACCCATCGCGACCCAGGCGATTGTCTCGGGCGCGCGCACCGGCGCGAGAAAGAATTGATACGAGCGCCGGCCGAATACCATGAAGTTGGGTTGGTCGCGCGGGCCGTGGATATCCTGCAGCAGGCTGTCCAGTGAGGCGCCGGCAGCGGCGGACGTCTCCGGAGCGGTTGAGGCGAGTACCCGGCCTCGCGTATCCAGCAGCAGCAGCATGTCAGCGCCGATGCGTTGCGCGTTGTTTCTGGCGGCCGACATGATCGTGGGCGCATCGCCGCTCGCCACGGCCTCCCGGAACCCGAAGTCCGCCGCCAACACGGCCACGCCGTTGGCGAGCTCTCCGGCCCGGAAACGGATCAGCTGCTCGACGAAGGAGCCGCCGGATCGCAAGTGCTCCGCGGCGCGCGCCTCGACGTTGTGGGCCGTGCTGGCAAGCACTGCGGTCAGCGTCACAGTTTGGGTGACGACGACCAGCCCGATGATCAGCACGAGAAGCCGTTTGCGGAAACTACCCATGAAACCCGCTCGAATGCACAAGCGGGCAAAAGTCGCGTCTTTTGCCCGCGGGTCGAAAGGGCCGTAGGCCGCTTTCGGCAATCAGACCAGTTGCCATCCTAGGCGTGCGTCAGTGCGCACCGCGAGAGTTCGAGTGCAGGAATGAGACTTTCCGCACGTCCGCATCACACCGTAGGGGCGCGCCGCCGCGTCGGGAACAGCGTGCCGTTGGGGCTGAGGCTGGCGGGCCTGGTGGCCGCATTGGGCCAGGCAGGCGCGCTCTTTGCGGCGACCATCGCCATCACCGTGCAGGAGCCCGGGGGCCATCCGCTGGCCGGCACCGTGATCACCGTGCATCCCTTGGGCAGCCAGAGCCAACCCGCCCCGGCCGTGCACGCGGTCATGGACCAGGTGAGCCGTGCCTTCGAACCGGATCTGCTCGTGATACCGGTCGGCTCCACGGTCGCGTTCCCGAACAGCGACTCGGTGAGTCACCAGATCTACTCGTTTTCTCCCACCAAGCGATTCCAGCTGCCTCTCTACCGCGGCACTCCCTACCCGCCGGTGCGCTTCGACCAGGCGGGAGTGGTCACGCTCGGCTGCAACATCCATGACGACATGGTCGCGTTCCTGCTGGTGACGGATGCGCCGTTCTACGGGCGCACGGATGCGACGGGCTCGTGGTCTGCCGAGATACCGCGCGGCAGATATCGTGTCTCCGTCTGGCACCCGCGGCTGCGGGACGAAGCGGCGGACCTGCAGCGCGAGCTCACGATCGGCGAGACGGACCGCGCCACGTTGACGCTGCGCCTGGCGAAGTCGCTGCAACCCGCACCCTTGGAAGGGAGGCCGCATTCATGGGACAGCTACTGAGTCGCCCCGGAAAATCGAGCTGCGTAGCGCGTTGTCTGCTCGCGCTGTGCGCCGCGGCGGCGACAGCCGCTCAGGCGGCGGATTGGGAGTTGGACGTCGACGCGCGCCTGCTGAGCTCGGAAGGCGGCAAGTCGTTTCTCGAGGCGGGCCTCGGAACGGTACGTTTCGGTCAGGACCAGTCAGGGCTGCGGCTGGGTCGGGCGCGAGTGGCGATCTCGGAGCCTTTCGGGGAAGTGTGGACACTGCACATCGATGCATCCGCGTGGGGTGACCAAGACAAGAGCCCGGTCGGTGTGACGGAGGCTTATCTGCAGTACCGTCCGTATCCGTTTTCGGGCTATCGGCTGCGCGTGAAGGCGGGCGCCTTTTACGCGCCCATCTCGCTCGAGAACCGCGCCTCCGGTTGGGAATCGCCGTATACGCTGTCCTCCTCCGCGATCAACACCTGGCTGGGAGAGGAGCTGCGCACCATCGGTCTCGAGGCGCAGCTCGACTGGCTCGGCACGCGCACCGGACATACGTTCGATCTCGGCTTGACGGGCGCCGTGTACGGCTGGAACGAGCCGGCGGGGGTCGTGCTCGCCACCGATGGTTTTACGCTGCACGACAGGCAGACGCCGCTGTTCGGGCGTGTTGGACGGGCCGGCTACGAGCCGCTCGAGCCGTTCCGCCAAATCGACGGGCGCGCCGGTTATTACGGCGGCATCGAGGCGCGTTATCTCGATCGCGTCGTGTTGCGCGCCCTGCATTACGACAACCGTGCGGACCCGAGCGCGTACGATGCGGTGTCGGGGGCGATGGCGTGGCGTACGTCGTTCGACAGCGCCGGAGTGCGAATTGAAAGTGGCGACGGCTGGACCGTCGTCGCTCAATGGCTCAACGGATACACCTACATTGCCCCCGGCGGCTTCGAGCTCGAATGGCCGTTCAACGCGCGCTTCGCGCTGCTCTCGAAACGGGTTGGCCGCCATATGCTCAGCGCCCGCTACGATCAATTCCAGGTGCTGAGCGGCAAGGGCAACCCGGAGCAGGATGGCTCACAACAAGGACACGCGTGGACGGCGGCGTACCTTTTCCAGTTGAATCCGCAGTGGCGCTTCACGCTCGAATGGCTGCGTGTGGTGAGCAACTCGTATAGCCGTGGGGATATTCTGGGCACGACCGGGCTCGCAACGGAGACCCAGCTGCAGCTGGCCGTGCGCTGTGCTCTAGGATCTTCGGTTCAGTAACAGGCGCCTCACATCCTGCGGAAGCAGGCTCGCGCCCGAAACACAAAGCGAGGCCGGCCGCCGGATGCCTGCGAGGCACCAGACGGCCGGCCGGTTCGCGGTCGAGGCCTTACCAGCGCTTCGGAGCGCCGCCGCCGCGATTGCCGCCGCCGGTGCGCTCCTGTGCCTCGTTGACCCGCAGCGGACGCCCGCCCAGCTCCTTGCCATTGAGATTCTGAATGGCGCGCGATGCGTCGGCGCGCGACATCTCCACGAATCCGAAGCCGCGCGGGCGGCCGGTGTCGCGGTCGGTGATGACACTCACCGACTCGACGGTGCCGTGCTGCGCGAACAGCTCGCGGATTTCACTCTCACTGGCCGAAAACGGCAGGTTTCCGACGTAGATCTTCGTCATGCAATCAAACTCCTGATGCGGAAATGCCTCGGCCGGAGGTAACCTCGCGGCGCACAGCGCTTTCCGTAGAACACTCACCTAGCAGGGATGCTTACCGAGGATCGTTGCAATCGTCGGTGCGCACATGCTGCCACCTGGTCGGGAACGATTCGGCTTTACTCAGACTCGGAAGCCGGCACGCAAACCATGCGGGCGGCAGGCGGCAGGAAAAGGGAAAGGTCACGAACCGAGGCGCAAGATACCCGATAATGTCGCTCCGATACAAGCATCGGCCCTGCAGTCTGCCGCGGGGCTGCGCGCCGCCCCTGGCCGCGGTCAGGATGGCGCTGTTATCGGTAACACGGTGCGTTTAGGCGGGTTTTCCTACCGGTAGCGCGCCAATACCTTCTCCAGCGCCTTGGCCCCCGGCGACAGGGCCTCATAGGCGAGGCTGTTGAGCGGCGCGTCCGGCGTGCCGTTGATGTCGTGGAACTCGCTTTGCGAGCTTTCTACATAAAGCAGTCCGGTGAGATATTCCCCGGCCTTCATCCGTTCCTGGATCTGCGCCCAGGCGGTGATGCGATTCGTCGGATCGTACGCGGCGTCGAGCTTGCGCAGCACGATGCGGCTGCCGTCATGCATCACCACCGGGAGCGCCTCGCCTTCCCGGTAATCTGCGGTGATCTCGCGCTCGAGCGGAACGAAGTCCGCATGCACCGCCGGCTCGTAGTGCTCGCGCGTGTAGGCGTAGCTCTTCGTCGAGCCTTCGTGGTCGTTGAACGTCACGCACGGGGAGAGTACGTCGATCAGGGCGAAGCCCTTGTGCTTCATGCCGGCCTGGATGAGCGGCACGAGCTGCTGCTTGTCGCCCGAGAAGCTGCGCGCCGCGAAGGTGGCGCCCAGGGTCATCGCGAGCAGCACCGGGTCGATCGGCGGCTGGAAGTTGGTCTCGCCCTTCTTCGCCTTGGTGCCGATGTCGGCGGAGGCGGAGAACTGTCCCTTCGTCAGCCCGTACACGCCGTTGTTCTCGATGATGTACAGCATGTTCACGTTGCGGCGTATGGCATGACAGAACTGGCCGAGCCCGATCGAGAGTGTATCGCCATCGCCGGAGACCCCGATGTAGTGCAGGTCGCGGTTGGCGGCGTTCGCGCCCATCGCGATCGAGGGCATGCGGCCGTGCACGGAGTTGAAGCCGTGGCCGCCGCTCACGAAGTAGGCGGTCGTCTTCGATGAGCAGCCGATGCCGGACAGCTTCACGACATTCTGCGGCTCGAGCGACAGCTCCCAGCTGGCCTCGACGATCGCGGCGGTGATGGAGTCGTGGCCGCAACCGGCGCACAGCGTCGACAGCGCACCCTCGTAGTCGCGCCGCGTCAGCCCGAGCGCATTCTTCGGCAGCGAGGGGTGCGTAACCTTGGGTTTTGCGATGAAAGTCATGTCAGCTCCGTCGCCGCGCTTCTGAGCTCAGCCATGCGCGGCGTCTTGCGGCTGGGCGCGCAGCCGCGGGCGGATCTCGGCCAGCACCCCCTCCACGATGAAGGCGGAGGAGATCGGCAGGCCGTTGTAATGCAGCAGTGAGCGCAGTTTCGCCTTGTCCACCGCGGTCTCGAGGGTGAGCAGCGCACGGAACTGCGCGTCGCGGTTCTGCTCGACGACGAACAGCAGCTGGTGCGCGGCCAGGAATCGCTCGACATCCTCGGTGAAGGGGAACGAGCGCACCCGCATGTAGTCGACGCCGACCCCATGGGTCTGCAGAACGTCGAGCGCCTCGTGTATCGCGCCGTCGCAGCTGCCGAGCGACACGATGCCGATGGCGCTTGCCGCCGTGGCGTCGATGACCGCGCGCGGCACGAGTTTCTTGGCGGTATCCCACTTCTTCAGCAGCCGGTCGAGGACGATCTGGTACTCGGTGGAATCCTCGGTGTAGGTGCCGTATTGGGTGTGGCCGGAGCCGCGCGTGAAGTACGCTGCCTTGGGGTGCATGCCGGGCAGGGTGCGATAACCGATGCCATCCCCGTCCTTGTCGATGTAGCGATAGAACTTCTCGAGCTTCTCGACCTGCTCCTGGCGCAGCATCTTGCCGCGATCCGGCCGATAGCCGTCGTCCCACTGCAAGTCGCGGCACATCCAGTCGTTCATGCCGATGTCGAGATCGGAGAGCACGAGCACCGGCGTCTGCAGGCGCTCGGCGAGGTCGAATGCCTGCAGCGCCATGTAGAAGCATTCCTCCGGGTTGGCCGGATACAGGCATACGTGGCGTGTGTCGCCGTGTGAGGCGTAGGCGCACTCCATGATGTCGCACTGCTGGGTGCGCGTCGGCATGCCGGTGGACGGCCCGACGCGCTGGATGTCGAAGATCACCGCGGGCACTTCGGAGTAATACGCAAGACCGAGAAACTCGTTCATGAGCGAGATGCCCGGGCCCGAGGTCGCGGTGAACGCGCGCGCTCCATTCCACATGGCGCCGATCACCATGCCGATCGCCGCCAGCTCATCCTCCGCCTGGATGAAAGCGAAGTTCTTGCGGCCGGTGGCCGCATCGATGCGCATGCGATCGCAGAATGCCTTGTAGGCATCCATCAACGAGGTGGACGGCGTGATCGGATACCACGCGGCCACCGTCGCTCCGGCGAACACGCAACCGAGCGCGGCGGCGGTGTTGCCGTCGATCATGATGTGACCGGCGGTCTGGTCCAGCTTCTCGACGTGCAGCGGCAGCGGGCACGCAAAGTTCTGCCGCGCGTAGTCGTAGCCGAGCTGGATGGCCTTCATGTTGCTGTCGACCAGCTGCGGTTTCT
>VBNY01000431.1 GCA_005877705.1 Gammaproteobacteria bacterium | reverse complement strand
GTTCTGCACCGGACTGAGGGAGTATTTGTCAGTGAAAATCGTGCCGTCGGTGTTGACGCCGATCGAGCCAGGGTAGGAGCCCGTGCCGGCGACGGGCGCGGTGCCCGGATACCCGGCCAGCACCTGGTTCACGGCCGCGATCGTCGGGGCGTTGCTGCCGCTCGGTTGCACGATGCCTTCCTGCGGGAAAGCGAACGCCCGCACGGTGGAGAAGAACGGCCGGGCGCTGCCGTGGACCACGGAGCGCTCCGAGTAGTCCAGCGCCACCACGGCGCTGCCCTTGCTTTCGGCGAAATTGCCTCCGATGAGGACTCCGAGGCGCTCGTTCTGCCCGTCACCGTGAGTGGTGGCGCCGTGCTGAACGTTGAACTCCAGGCCCTGGAATTTGCGGCGCAGCTTGAAGTTCACCACGCCGGCCATCGCGTCGGAGCCGTATGCGGCGGACGCGCCGCCGGTGATCACCTCGACATTCTCGATGAGTCCGAGCGGCAGCGTGTTCAGGTCGACGGAGCCGTCGGGATTGGAGATCTGCATGCGGCGGCCATCCAGCAGGACCAACATGCGGTTCGGGCCCAGGCCGCGCAGATCGCCGTACGCCTGGCCGCCGTTGAAGCCGGTGTTGGCCTGTGCGTCGCCCATTTCGGTCAGCCCCTGGGCTGCCGCGAACTGCGGCATCTCCCCGAGCGCGCGGTCGACCGTGACCTGGCCGGTGGCGGTGATCGCATCCTGGCCGAGCGTGACGATCGGACTCTCGGCCGCGTAGTCGCGGCGGGCGATGCGCGTACCGGTGACGACGACTTCTTCCACTCTCGCGTTGGCGGCGGGCTCGGATGGCTCCGCGGATACGCTCTGCGGTGCACCGTTCGGCGGGCCACTCGGCTGCGCCTGCGCAAGCCTCGGGTCGGCCCCCGCGTAAGTGACTCTCTCGAGGCTCACCGGCGCGGGATTCGCGGTGGAGACCTCGGCACCCTGTCGCCGGCGGATCATGAGTGCGCCGGATGGAGAGCGCTCCGCGACCAGACCGGTGCCCTGCAGCAGTCGGTCCAGCGCCTCTTGCGCCGTGTAGTCGCCCTGTAGCGATGCGGCATCGACGCCGGCGACGACGTCCTCGGTGAAGATGACATCCAGTCCGCAGATCTGCCCGTAGCTGCGCAGCGCCTGCGACAGGGACTGATGACTGATCTCGAAGTGAAAGGTGCGCTCGTGTGCCACGGCCGCCGTCGCCAGCAGAGCGCTCGCCAGAAGACTCGAGACCGTGCGTATAAACCGCCGATGAATCAACATTCGCATCCCCCTGCTGTGCGTGTTGACGGCCCCGTCAGCTTGCGGGGTTCATGTACCTAAAGACGCGGAAGCCGCGGAAATCCTCCTCCCGGGGCCGCAAACAGCTGCCCGAACCTGAACGCGAATTCAGAAATCTTCCCCACGGCGTCAAAGAGCGCCGGCGGATCCGCGGGCGGTCAGGCGGATCGAGCCGTCGGCGGCCTGCTGCGCCCGCAGCGGGAGGTAGCTGACGAGCGTGCTCACGAATCCCGCGACGTCGCCGGTGTGAAAGACGCCGCTGATGCGCATGCTCGCCGTCGGGTCATCGCCTACGATGATTGGATGCGCGCCGTAGCGATTGACGCGCGCGACGACGTTGGCCAGCTGCTCATTCTCGAACACGAGCTCACCGTTCTCCCACGCGGTCGCCCGCTCCACATTGACATGGAGAATATTGGGCGGCGCGCTCGGCGAGAGCACCAGCTGTTCGCCGGCATCGAGCACAATGCGGGCGGGAGAACGCGGCACCCTCCCCTCGTCTGCCGGCGTGCTGGGCGGGCCCGAGACCTGCGCGGACCCGAGATCAGAGTGACCAGAAGGCTGGAGCCCAGCAGATCGACGTTGAACGCGGTGCCCGTGGCGATGACTCTGTGTCGGTCGGCCGTGACCGAAAAAGGCCGCTCGACGTCGTGGAAAACATCGAAGCGGGCCTGGCCTCGTGTGAGGGTGAGCTCGCGCGCGTGCGCGCTGTAGCGGACCCTGACTTCGCTCTGCGAGTCCAGCGCAACCCGCGAGCCGTCAGCGAGAGTGACAACGCGGCGCTCCCCCGCCGAGGTACGGTAGACCTCAGAGCGCTGCGTGTGCCAGATGAAGAGCGCAGCAGTGGTAACGGCGAGGATGGCAGCTGCGGTGGCCAGCGCGCCGGGAAGGGCGAAGCGCCTGCCGCGCATCCATCGGCCCCGCGCGGCATCGTGAGCATGAGCGAGGGCCGCTCGGCGCAGCCGGATGAGCTCCGGTGCCGTGGCCTGCTCGCCCAGCAACGCCCATGGAGCCTGCACCCGTTGCCAGGCGGCTCGGTTCTGCGGATCCTCGGCCAGCCAGACTGCGAGCTCCTCGCTGCAGTCGGCCGATGCTTCGGCCAGACGGGTGCGCCAGGCGGCGGCCTCCACCAGGGGCCGCGGCTCGATATCACGGCTCATGTCGGTCCGCACCTCGTAGCCAGATGGAGCACGGCCTTCATCACGTGCTTCTCCACAGTGCTCTGCGAAATCCCGTACAGCGCGGCGATGTCCTTCTGCTTCATGCTCTCCAGGCGAAACAAGATGAAAATGTTGCGCGTGAGCTCGCCAAGCTCCTGCAGAGCCTGGAGCACTTCGCCCAGTGCGTCCTCACTGAGTAAGACGCGCTCCGGCGATCGAGCCTCCACCAACTGGCCCTGCAGCTCGCCGGCTAGCGCTTCCTCGATCTGCAGGAAGCTGGGCGTGCCGCGCCGCAGTGTCCGCCGTGCTTGGTCCTTGAGCAGATTGACCGCCGTCTTGAATACGTAACTGTCGGCGTTCTCGATCGCGTCCCCGCCGCAGGCGCGGATGACCCGCAGCAGCACCTCCTGGGTCAGGTCCTCCGCCTGTGACCGGTCCTTGAGCCGCCTCAGGAAGAAGCTCATCAGCGGTGCGGAGAAGCGCGCGCCCAGCTCATCGCGCAGCTGAGCGGCGGAGACCTTGTTGACGGCGGGACGCATGGGTGTTAATCCGAGCCCCGCTTACCGTATCACGAAGAGTTGCAGAGCGCGAAGCGCGGTGAGAAGGCAACTCCGGGCGATCTGCAAACGCCCCATTTCCGGCATATAGTTGTCGCGGTAACCGGTTGCGCATCCGCCGACACGGCTGTCGCGAGGAGGCCCGATGCTATTCGACTTCACCGAGGCGGAACGAAACGTCGCGCGCCGCGCGTTGGAGATCTATGTGTCCGAGTTGAGGGAGGAGATCGTCAAGACCGAGAAGCATGAGTGGCGCCAGGCGCTGCACGAGGAAAAGGAGATCCTGCAGCGCGTGATCGAACAGTTGAGCGTTTGAGACGCGCATCACGGCCGATTCTTCTCGAGGAACTTCTGCCGTCGATCGACCGCCTTCTTCTGCGCCGCCGCGGCGCGCCGGTAGGAGCTCAATGCGGCAGCCTTGGCCGGCCCCGCCGGCGCTGCAATCAGGCGGCGGAAGGCGTCCCGCTCGGCCTCGAGCAGCTGATTCAGCACCTGCTCGATCCGCTCAATCTCTTCGAAGAAGTCTGCGCGCCGGTTGCGTGACATCGCTGCACTCGCTCAAGAACAGAAATGTGGGACCTGTGTCCGCGGCACGGGACTCTCGCGGCCCACGACTTGCTACTCCGCTATGTTGACATAAACATCCTGTCGTCGGTGGGCGACACAACGCGCGCCTCCACGCCAAGAGCATGGGTCATAGTTCGGCAAATATTCGGCAGCAATATGACGCATTCGCGGGTCCGCCGCCGCGCCCGCGCGCATCATGGGTCGCGTCGAAACGATTCACGCGTCGAAAGACGGCACCGAACGGCGAATACATGCGGATAGCGGGGTTGCTCTTGTCTCATCTACCGGCGCGCAGCGCATGCGCAGCTCTTGCCCTCTTGTGCAGCGCAGTTCAGGCCGCACCAGCCTCGCCCACGGCGGGCGCGGACGCCGCGGTGAAAACCTCAGCGGCGGTCGCGCCAACTCAGGGCCCGAGCTTCGCGGTGCGATTCAATCCAAGCAGCTTTTTCCTGCTGGCGCGCGCCGCTGCCGTCAAGCGCACCGTCTCCGATGTCCTGACCAGCCTCGTCAACGTCGATGGCGTACTGATCGTTGCCGAGACCCATATGTGGAACCGCCCGGACACTCTGGCCGCGCGCCACTACTTCCGCGCCGACGCCGCGCTGCGCCCCTATGCCTCCATCGGGATCAACCGCGGGGTCTATCTCGAGCCCTCCTCCACGAGCCTGTCATTCACCGCTGGCGGACAGACTCGACGCTCCTACGGTG
>VBNY01000420.1 GCA_005877705.1 Gammaproteobacteria bacterium | reverse complement strand
CCGCGCCGCTCGAGCCTTCGAAGCACGCCGAGCAGTTCCGGCGCCGTCAGTGCGGAAACGGGACGCGATCCGATGTACGGGAACAGAAGATCCTCGAAGGTCCACACCGCCTTCTTCAGCGTCTTCGGCGCGAACGGCTGCTTCGCGAGCCACTCGCGCGCGATCGTCTCGAACGTATTGGAGCTGCTGGCGCGCTCGGCGCGCCGCTCGGCGGCCGGATCCCGGCCGGTTTCGAGCCCTGTTCGGAGCTCGGCACGCCTGGCACGGGCGGCCTTGAGTGAGGTGGCGGGGTAAGTGCCCAGCCCCAGCATGGATTCCCGTCCGCGTACCTTGTAACGCAGCCGCCACAGCCGCCTGTCGGCGGGCGTGATCAAGCAGATACAGGCCGCCGCCGTCTCGGAGCTTGTAGGGGCGCCCTTTCCGTCTGGCGGTGCGTATTCGCGCTTCGGTCAGAAAGTCGGTCGCCGCCAAAGCCGTACCCACCGGTGGTCCGCGCACCCGCTATTGTACCCACCGGATCTCTCGTACCCACCGTTTTTCGCCGGATAGCCTTGGACGGGCCTAGACCGCACGGCGCGCAGATAATACCTATATTTATAGGCTTTCGTGACTTCCATGGACGCACATGGACTGCACTGGATGAGAGGTCTGGCGCCCCCGGCCGGAGTTGAACCGACGACCTACCGCTTAGGAGGCGGTCGCTCTATCCACTGAGCTACGGGGGCGCAGCGCCAGATGGGAAGTTTAGCGTAGTATGAAGCGGCGTCGTGCAGGGCACGTAGACCTGCAGGTGGCGAGTTGCAGAGGGTCGCCGCCGCAGGGGAAGCGCGAGCCCGGCTTAGCAGGAGACGTCTATGACCACGTCAGCCACCCTGGGAAAGCGTCCGTTTCTACACGTCGAAATCCGGCGCGTTCCGCTGCTCAGGTCGATCGAATGGTTGCGCCGTGGCTGGGAGGATCTGCGACAGCTCGGATGGGCGAGCGTGGCGCACGGCGCGCTCATTGCGATCCTGGGGGCCGTGCTCCTCATGCTCGGCAGCACTCATTTGTACTTGATCGCCGCGGCGGTGACCGGCTATCTGTTGGTTGGACCGGTAATGACCACGGGCGCCTGCGAGTTGTCGCGCCGCCGTGTCGCACGTGAACCGCTGGGATTTGACGAGTCGCTTCAGGGCGTGACGCGCAATCCCGAAAGCCTGATGCAATTCGGCGCAGTGCTCGCGGCCATCGCCATTGTGTGGTTCCTCGTCTCCGCCGTCATGCTGCAATCGGTCCTGCATGCCCCGACGCCGAGTCTCGCGGTCGCGCTTTGGGGCGGAATGACCGAGCCGGTAAACCGGTCGCAGATTCTGGCCTATGTAGGCTCCGGGGCGGTGCTCGCTGCGATCGTCTTCACGCTGTCGGTGGTGGCGGTGCCGCTCATCATCGATCGGCATGCAAGCGCTGCAGAGGCGATGTGGGCCAGCGTCAAGGCCACACTCTGGAACCTGCCGGCAATGTTGATCTGGGGCGCGCTCATCCTTGTGCTCACCGCGCTCGGCTTCATCACCCTGCTCATTGGGATGATCATAGTCGCCCCCCTCCTCGGCCACGCCACCTGGCACGCCTACAAAGATCTCGTGCCTCAATAAGGGCGAGCGAATTCAACCGCCGCGTCGAAGGTCCGTCATGCGCTCGCGGGCGGCGCGCAGATGCGATCGATCGCCGCGATCTCCTCCGGCGAGAACTGAGAGTTGCTGACGGCGGCGACGTTCTCGCGTACCTGCTCGGGGCTACTGGCGCCTATCAGCGCTGACGTGAGCTGCGGATGACGCAATACCCAGGCAAGCGCCATCTGCGCCAGAGTCTGCCCGCGCGCACGCGCGAGTTTGTTCAACTCACGGACCTTCTCCAAAACCTCCGCAGTGATCTGCGCGGGCTGCAACGAGCTGGCGCGTTGGGCTGCTCTCGAGCCGGCCGGCACGCCATTGAGATACTTGTCCGTGAGCACACCCTGGGCAAGCGGCGAGAAGGCAATGACACCGATGCCGAGCTCACGTGCGGCCGCCAGCAGACCGCTTTCAATCTGGCGCTCGAACAAGCTGTAGCGGGGTTGATGAATGAGCAGGCGAACACCCTCCGCCTGCAACAGCGCGGTCATCTCGCGTGTCTTCTCGGGCGAATAGGCAGAGATTCCTACATACAGGGCCTTACCCTGCTGGACCGCTGTCACCAGGGCCGAGGCGGTCTCCTCGAGAGGCGTGTCCGGATCGAACCGATGCGAGTAGAAGATGTCGACATAGTCGAGGCTCAGCCGCCGCAGGCTCTGATCCAAGCTGGCGAGCACATACTTGCGCGAGCCGCCGCCCTGTCCATACGGCCCGGGCCACATGTCCCAGCCCGCCTTGGTGGAGATGATCAACTCGTCGCGATAGCTGCCGAAGTCCTCGCGCAGCAGGCGGCCGACATTGGTCTCCGCGCTGCCGTAGGCCGGACCGTAGTTGTTGGCCAGATCAAANNCGAAGTTGTGCCACATGCCGAGCGAAACCGCCGGCAGTTTCAGTCCGCTGCGCCCCACGCTCCGATAAGGAATGCCAGCGTAACGGTGGGCGTCCGCGTGATAAGACTCAGCCTGGGACATGCTTTACGACGAGCCTATAGCGAGGGCCAAGGAGCAGAGCGCGCCCCGTTTGCTCAACCCTGTTCTGCAGCCTGTGCCGCCGTTGCCCGGTACCAGTCGTTGAAGCGGATCACCAGCTCCTCTGCGCTGTCCGCGTACGGCCCGGGCCGATAGCCGAAACCGTTGATCCCCCGTTGATTGTTTTCCGCGAGCTCGCGATCCTGAAGATTGGTCCTCGACCACACCTCAGTCAGGTCGTCGACGCTGAAATCGACGCCCTCGCGGGCTTCCTTGGGAACCAGCCATTTCGAAACCACGCGGGTCTCCTCGGGACCGGTGGGAATGGCCGCGAACATGAACGCGTAGTCCGCGACCGCATGGCAGAACGTGTTGGGGTCCGTCGCCCAGCGAAGCCCGCCGACGCACGTCCCGTTGGTCTCCAGAAGTCGCTGCGGCACGACCGCGCGACCATTCATCGAGACCGTCTCTGCGCCGGGATTCAGAGGATAGCGGCCCACGTGCCACCACGGACCTGCCACAGGTCCGACGGGCAGCCCGAGCTCACCCATGCTCGAGACAAACGCCGCGCTGCGTGAGCCATCCGTCACGGCAAAGCCGGCGCCAAACACGACTGGGAAGGAGACTTTGAGCTCCGGGTGCCAGGCCGCGCAGTGGTAGCACTCGCGCGCGTTCTCCATCACCAGTTTCCAGTTGGCCTTCTCGATGAGCACGCTCTGGTGCGCCAGCTTCGCACTGGCCAACCGATAGGGACGCAGAAACGGCGCCGCAGCCTCCCGAAACGGCGCAAACGCCGGCGCTGCCGGGGTGAGCGCGCCGTAGATGCAGCCTTCGAGAAGCTCGATGCGGATCGGGAGCAAGCCATGCTCCACGAAGTTCAGCCCCTCAGGCATGCGCGCTGCGCCAACGAGTCGACCCTCTAGATCATATGTCCATTTGTGGTACGGGCAGACGATCCGCGTCAACCGGCCGCTCGCCTGCGCACAGATCTGAGACCCCCGATGACGGCAGACGTTGTGAAACCCCCGGATCATCTCGTCACGGCCCCGCACCAGGATGACCGGATGGGGGCCAATCGCCACCGAGAGATAGGATCCGGGCTCCGGCAGCTCGGCCTCGAACCCGAGCAGCAGCCAGCTGCGGGTGAATACCGCCGAGACATCGAATTCGTACAGGTCCGCATCCCGGTAGAAGGGCTGCGGCAACGTGTGCGCCGGCTTGGCGCGCCTCAGCAGATCGAGTATTCGGTGACGGTCGTACATGCAGCAACCCCTAACCCCTGAGCTTACGGCCGAACCTCGAGCTGATCCTGGTCTGCGGCCAGCAGCTCGGCCCGCGCCAGCGACTCTTGCGCATCCGCGTGAACGTCGCCGGAGGTAGAGTGCAGGCAGCAGGGAGCCCGGCGCAAGCGGGCCTCATCCGCTCTGATCAGGTGCCAGGCACAGGGGAAATTGGCTCCGTCAGCATGCCGTTGAACAGGACCTCGAGCACCGCATTGGTGTGCCGGTCGCGGACTTCTTTAGCCAGCACGTCGATGCCGTAGGCCTCGAGCATGCGGTTGTGGCTGGCGATGAACTGGTAGCTGGCGCCGGCAATGATCTGCGAGAGGTGGTATGAGGGCACGATCGACTTGACCTTGCCTTCGGTCTGCGCGGCCTCG
>VBNY01000186.1 GCA_005877705.1 Gammaproteobacteria bacterium | reverse complement strand
CCACAGAAATTTGATCGAGTAGACAATGCCAACCCACGCCAGCATGCCGATGGTCGAACGCTCGACGCCCGCTTGGCGCAGCCAGGCGGACAGCGTCGCGAATACCAGGTAAAACGGCAGCCCGGCGGAGAATCCTAGAAACAACATCGAGCGCACGCGCGGCTGCGCATAGACACGCCAGGCGCCGAGCCAGCTTCTACCCGCAGCGTTCTGCGGCGGCGTACCCGAGTCGCCGCTCAAAGATCGTAGTCCATGGTGAGCGGCGCGTGATCGGAGAAGCGCCGCTCCTTATAGATGGTGGCAGCGCGCGCGGCGCCGGCGAGCGCCCCGCTGACAATCTGATAATCGATGCGCCATCCCACGTTTTTGGCGCGCGCCTGGCCGCGGTTCGACCACCAGGTGTATTGGTCGGGCTGCTGATTCACCTCGCGGAACGCATCCACGTAGCCCACGGGCCCGAACAGCCGGTCCAGCCACGCGCGCTCCTCGGGCAGGAAGCCGGAGTTCTTCTGATTCGACTTCCAGTTTTTGAGATCGATGGGCCGGTGCGCGATGTTCCAATCGCCGCTCAGGATGTAGCGCCGCCGGGTGCGCCGCAGCCGCTGCAGAAACGGCATGAAGGCGGCGAGAAAGCGGAACTTTGCGGCCTGCCGCTGCGGCCCCGCAGAGCCCGAAGGCAGGTACAGCGACACGATCGAGAGGTCGCCAAACCGCGCCTCCAGATAACGGCCCTCGCGGTCGAACTCGGGAACCCCGAATCCGCGGATCACCTCATCCGGCGGGTGGCGAGTGTAGAGCGCCACGCCCGCATATCCCTTGCGCTCGGCGTCGCAGAAAAAGCTCTGATAGCCGCGCAGCTCGACATCATGCTCGGCGAGCTGATGTACGTGGCACTTGGTCTCCTGCAGACAGATGAAGTCGGCTTTTTGCCGGGCAAGCCACCGGAACAACCCCTTGGCGGCGGCGGAGCGGATGCCGCAGACATTGACGGTGATGAGGCGCATCAGGCAATCATATGATATGCAGCAATACCAGCTGACGTTCGTCGACCTCGCCCTGGCGCGCGAGGCGTTGCGCTTCGGCCATTTCAAGCTGAAATCCGGCCGCGAGAGCCCTTACTTCTTCAACGCCGGACTGTTCAGCGACGGCGAGGCGGCGGCCGTCCTGGGCCGCTGTTACGCGGCGGCCATTGTCCGTTCCGGCATCGAGTTCGACATGATCTTCGGGCCGGCCTACAAAGGCATCCCGCTCGCCACGGCGACCGCCGTCGCCTTCTCGGAGCACCACCACCGCAACGTGCCCTATGCATTCAACCGCAAGGAGACCAAGGATCACGGCGAGGGCGGCCGTGTTGTCGGCAGCCCTCTGCGCGACCGCGTGCTCGTGGTCGACGACGTGATTACCGCGGGAACCGCGGTGCGCGAGTCGCTCGAGATCATCCGCGGCGCTGCAGCGCTACCGGTCGCGGTGGCGCTCGCGCTCGATCGTCAGGAGCGCGGCCAGGGCTCGCTCACTGCAGTCCAGGAGCTCGAGGAGGCGTACGGCCTCAAATGTGTGAGCATCGTCACACTTGCGGACCTGATCGAGGCGCTGTCGCGGCCCGTCGGCGGGCGGCCCCGCATTGCAGAGCACCAGCTCGCATCGCTGCAGGCCTACCGAGAACGCTACGGCGTCGGCTGACCCTTGCCAGGCGCCGCGCTCAGTCAGAAGATGTGGGTTTGCTCAACTGCGAGAGGATGAGTTCAAGCATGTCTGCGCCAGCGCCGCCTCTGGTCTTCGGTCTCCTGCTCGCGCTCGCCGGGCTCGCGCCCGCCGGTGCCAACGCGGCCAACACCGCGAGGGTTCCGACTGGCAAAGGGGGCGTTGCCTATCGGTGGGTCGATGAGCACGGAGTGGTGCACTACGGCGACAGCATTCCGCCCCAGTACGTGGAGAAGGAGCGCGCAGTTCTCAACAGCCAGGGAGTTGAGATCAGCCGTACCGAGGCGCAGAAGACGCCCGAGCAGCTCGCGGCCGACGCTCGTACGCAGCAGGGAATGATCAAGCGCAAACAGCACGACAGCTTTCTGGTCACGACCTACACGTCGGTCAAGGACATCGAGGCACTGCGCGATGTGCGCCTCGATCAGTTGAAGGGCCAACGGTTGGCCGCGGAGCAGTACGTGGACAACCTGCACTCGCGCCTGACAGCGCTGCAGACGCGCGCGATGCTGTTCAAACCCTACAGCTCGCGCCCGGAGGCCCGTCGCATGCCCGATGACCTCGCCGAGGATCTGGTCCGCACGCTCAACGAGATGCGCACGCAGAGCGCCGTGCTGACCGCCAAGGGCGAGGAGGAGTCTGCGCTGCGGGCGCAATTCCAGGCGGATATCGAGCGTTATCGCGAGCTGCGCGACGTCCACTCGCGGTAGTTCTTATCGGCCGAAAGCGGCCCCTAATGCTGGCCGGAATGCCCGAACCCGCCGCCCCCGCGCGCGGTGCCGGCAAAATCCTCGACGATATCCAGCTCGACCTGCACGACGGGCACGACGACGAGCTGCGCGATCCGCTCCCCGGGGCGAATGGTGAACGGCTCGCGGCCGCGGTTCCAGCAGGACACCATCAGCTGACCCTGGTAGTCCGAGTCGATGAGCCCGACCAGGTTGCCCAACACGATACCGTGCTTGTGGCCGAGGCCGGAGCGCGGCAGGATGACTGCGGCCAGATGGGGATCCTGCACATAGATCGCAAGCCCGGTCGGGATCAGCTCGGCGCGGCCCGGCTCGAGCGCGAGCGGCGTTTCGAGACACGCGCGCAGATCGAGCCCCGCGGAGCCTGCGGTTGCGTACGCAGGCAGCGGAAATTCCTTGCCGACACGCGCATCGAGAATCCGCACCTTGAGCGCGCGGCGAGTGGTCTGATTCATCTTCACCTAGCCGAGTGCCGTGCCGCGCTGAGCCGCGCCCTTGTGTGCCGCCGCGAACGATTCCGCAATGTGAGCCACGAGCGCTCTGGCGAGCGTGAGCTTGGACGCCTTGCCAAGGTCGCGGCGGCCATTGCGCCACAGCACGACGAGTTGGTTCTCCTCGCACTCGAAAGCCTTGTCGTGACGCACTTCGTTCGCGGCGATCAGGTCGAGATTCTTCTTCAGGAGCTTGGCTCGCGCATTCTGCTCCACCGACTCGGTCTCGGCCGCGAAACCCACGACAAAGGGCCGATCGGGGCGCGCGGCCACGGTGGCCAGCACGTCCGTGGTGCGCTCCATGCACAGATCCATGGTGTCGGTTGTCTTCTTGATCTTCTGAGCCGCGGCGCTCGCCGGCCGATAGTCTGCAACTGCGGCAGTGGAGATGAAGATGTCCGTCCCCTCCACCTCGCGCAGCACCGCGGTCAACATGTCCTCGGCGCTCTCGACGTCCACCCGCCGTACGCCCGGTGGCGTCGGCAGGCCGACCGGACCGCTGACCAGGACGACTTCGGCGCCCGCCTCGCGTGCCGCCTGCGCAACGGCAAAGCCCATCTTCCCGGAGCTGCGGTTGCTGATGAAGCGCACCGGATCGATCCGTTCGCGCGTTGGTCCGGCCGTGATCAGCACGCGCCGCCCCTGCAGCGGACCCCCTCCGACCAACAGTGTCGCCACGCGATCGACGAGCTCCAGCGGCTCGAGCATTCGACCCTCTCCAACTTCACCGCAGGCTTGATCTCCCTCGGCAGGGCCTAATACCTGCACACCGCGCTGCTGCAGCGTCGCGACATTCGCGCGCGTGGCGGCATTGGCCCACATGATGTGATTCATTGCGGGTGCCACGGCGATCGGCGCCTCGGTCGCGAGACACAGGGTTGCCAGCAGGTCATCCGCCTGCCCGGTAGCGAGGCGCGCGAGAAAATCCGCGCTCGCCGGCGCGATCAGCACGACCTCGGCCCAGCGCGCCAGCTCGATATGACCCATCGCGGCTTCGGCGGCCGCGTCCCACAGCTCGGTCCGCACCGGCCGACCCGATACGGCCTGGAATGTCATCGGTGTCACGAACTCGCGCGCAGCGGCCGTCATCACGACCTGAACTTCCGCTCCACGCTCGCGCAGCCGCCGGACAAGGTCCGGGCTTTTGTAGGCGGCAATGCCGCCCGTCACGCCGAGCAGGATGCGCTTGCCTTGCATGCTGAGGTCTCGTTCCACGACCGAGTGATTATCGTGCCCCCCTCCCCGGCCGCGCAAACGACTGGACGGAATAACGGAATATCCGTCGATTGGCCCGGTTTTGCCCCCTCCCCCAGCCCACGGCAAGACCTCAGACTGCCGCCTTTGCGCACACGCGACCCTTCTTGCCATGTCGATTCGCCACTGGCCGATCTCAGAACGCCCACGCGAGAAGGTCCTCGAGCGCGGCGCGCAGGCTCTGTCCGACGCCGAGCTGCTTGCCTTGCTTCTCGGGTCGGGCAGCCGGGGCCGTTCGGCCGTCGAGCTGGCCCGAGCGCTGCTCACGGAATTCGGGTCGCTGCGCGAGTTGCTCAATGCCGACCGGCCGCGGTGGCTGGGGCAGCATGGCATAGGCCCGGCGCGCTACGCTGCGATGCAGGCTGCCGTGGAGCTCGCCCGGCGGTACTTTCGCCAAGGGATGCGCATCGGGCCCGTGCTGGATGCGCCAGGTGCGGCGCGCGCCTTCCTGCTCGCGCAGCTCCGCGACCGCCCGTACGAGGTTTTCTGCTGCCTGTACCTCGACAAGCGGCATCGGCTCGTCGGCTTCGAGGAGCTGTTTCGCGGCACGATAGACGGGGCGGGCGTGCATCCGCGCGAGGTTCTGCGGCAGACCCTGCTCCACAACGCCGCGGCCGTGATCCTGGCCCACAATCATCCGTCCGGCGTCCTCGAGCCGAGTCAGGCGGACGAATTCATCACGCGGCGCTTGAGGGATGCGCTGGCGCTCGTGGACGTGCGGGTGCTGGACCACATCATCGTCGGCGACGGGCACTGCTTTTCCTTCTCGGAGCACGGCCTTATTTAACTGGCTGAAATGGCCTGCGGCCATTTCAGCGAGCGCGCCTACTGACTCATTCGACCACGCCGGCAAAAGCGTGGTTTTGCCAGCGAATAGCGTGCCGGTTCCGGCTGGGGCCCTTTCAGCAAGCCCACCAGACGGCACTTGCCGCCCTGACGCTTGTGGTCCCCAGGCGGGGCTGGTATAAAGCGCGGCTCCGATCGAGCCCTTGCGAAACTTCAGCTCTGGCTCTTCAAGTCACTGAATTTTATAAGGTTGTTCGTATGTCTCGCGTCTGCGATGTCACCGGCAAGGGACCGATCACCGGTAACCGCGTCTCGCACGCCAACAACAGGAAGCGCCGGCGCTTCCTGCCGAACCTGCACACCCAGCGGTTCTGGGTCGAGACGGAGAAGCGCTGGGTGTCGCTACGCGTCTCCACCAACGGCATGCGCACGATCGAGAAGAAAGGCATCGACAAGGTCGTTGCCGAGCTGCGCGCCCGGGGCGCGAAGATCTGAAGGCGGCTTGAGTCTCAAGGAGCCACCATGCGCGAGAAAGTCAAACTGCTGTCGTCGGCTGGAACCGGCCACTTCTACGTGACCACCAAGAACAAGCGCCTGCATCCCGACAAGCTGGAAGTGCGCAAGTTCGATCCGGTCGCGCGCAAGCACGTCCCCTACAAAGAGTCGAAGATCAAGTAACACTCGCGCGGGGCAACCCCCGAGCTGTCCGCGGTGAGTTGAATTGCGGAAGGCCCCGGCAGTGCCCGGGGTTTTTTGCATATGCCGGAGCTTCCAGAGGTCGAGACAACGCGCTTAGGGATCGACCCGCACGCCGTGGGGCGCCGGATCATCGCCGTCGCGGTGCACGAGCCGCGGCTGCGCTGGCGTGTGCGGCGGGATCTGCCGGCGCAGGTCGCGGGCCAGCGCATCCTGCGCACGAAACGCCGCGCCAAATACCTGCTGATCGAGCTCGAGCGCGGCACGTTGCTGCTGCACCTGGGCATGTCGGGCAATCTGCGTGTGCTGCCGGCGGATACCCCGCGAGTCGCGCACGATCACGTCGACCTGGTGCTCGACTCCGGTAGCACTCTGCGCTTCAACGACCCGCGGCGCTTCGGCAGCCTGCACTTCACGAGCAGCGATCCGCGCTTGCACCCGCTGCTTGCGAACCTCGCGCCCGAGCCTTTCGATGCGGCGTTCGACGCGGACTATCTGTGGCGCGTTACGCGCCGCCGGCGGGTCGCCATCAAGCAGCTGTTGATGAACAGCAGACTGGTTGTCGGGGTCGGCAATATTTACGCGAACGAAGCACTGTTCCGCGCGAAAGTCAGACCACGCCGTCAGGCGCGTGGCCTGTCGCGCAGCGAAGTGGCGCGCCTGGCGCGCGCCGTGCGCGCCGTTCTGACACAGGCGATTCGTGTCGGCGGCACCACACTGCGCGATTACGTGGGCGCCGATGGCTCACCGGGCTATTTCCGGCAGAAGCTCTACGTGTACGAGCGCACCGGCCGGGCGTGCCGAACCTGCGGCACCCCCGTGCGCCAGCTAACGCAGGGCCAGCGCTCCACGTACTATTGCCCGAGCTGCCAGAGATAGCCGCGGGCGGGTCTTACCATGAGCGAGCTCATCGTCAACCATCTGTCGAAAGTCGATCGCGTGCTCGCCGGGCTGATCCGCGCCGCCGGACCATACCGGCTGGCGCCGGACCCGGACTGTCAGCCGTTTCAGGTGCTCGCCCAGGCAATCGCCCACCAGCAGTTGAACGGTACGGCGGCCAACACGATCCTGAAGCGCTTCGTGACCTCCGTGGGCAGCGGCGCGTTTCCGACTCCGCAGCTGGTGCTCGCGGCGCCCGTGGAGACACTGCGCGCGGCGGGCTTCTCGTTCTCGAAGATCGCCTCGCTCAAGGATCTCGCCGCCAACACGGTCGCGGGAGTCGTCCCTGACTGCCAGACTCTCATGCAGCTCACGGACTCCGAGATCATCGCTCGTCTGACTGAGGTGCGCGGCATCGGGCGCTGGACGGTCGAGATGCTGCTCGTGTTTCACCTTGGTCGCCCGGATGTCCTGCCGGTTGACGATTTCGGCGTGCGCAACGGGTTTCGCCTGGCATATGGACTGCGCAAGATGCCGGCTCCCAGAGCGCTCGCCGCGTACGGTGAGCGGTGGGGGCCGTATCGAACGGCGGCGGCTTGGTACCTGTGGCGGGCCGTCGAGCTCGAGCGCCGCGGGATACTACCCGAACCGCCGGAGCGAGTGCGCCTGCCGCGGGTGCCAAGAGTTCGCCGGGTGATCCGCGCGATCAAGGCGCACCTGAAGAAAGCGAAGCGCCGCAAAGCGGTGCTGCAGGCCGCGCAGGCCAAGAAGGCGGACTTGCGCAAGCCGCTGCGCCTCGCGGCGCGCCGCGCCCGCGTCGCGGTCACGAAAGCAAAGTCAACGCGCGGGCGTACGTGATGCTGAGCAGGAGTTGATCATCCTGCGGCTGCATGTCGATCGGACGGGCGGTGCCGTCGAGGTCGTAACACACCGTGAGGCGATCACCTTGCAACTCGTAAATCGCGAGCATCGTGCGCCCGGCGTTGGGCCCGTCGCGGCCGACGATGTCCAGCGTCTGCGGGCTGGCGGCATCGTTTAGCAGATACTCGCCGCTGTCGACGACATGATTGCTGCGGTCGATGATGCTGTAGCCGCCCGCATCCAGCACGAGATACTTCACCCGCAGCTCGCCCACCCTGAGATCCTGCCCGGCCACCGTGGCGGCGATCGGCACCCAGGCGCCCTCCAGTCCACGCTGCAAGTCGGTGTTGATAGGCGACCCCTGGCCGCTCAGGCAATTCTCAAACACGGCGCTGCTTCTTCAGCTCGGCCTCCACGATGGGATGCACGAACTTGTGCACGTCCCCGCCGAGGACGGCGATTTCACGCACCAAGGTCGAGGAGATGAACGTAAATTGCTCCTGCGGCGTCAAGAATACGGTCTCGATGTCCCGCTCCAGGTGGCGGCTCATGTTCGCGAGCTGGAACTCGAACTCGAAGTCGGACACGGCTCGCAGCCCACGAACGATTACGGCCCCGTTGTACTTGCGCGCGAACTCCACGGTCAGGCCCGAGTAGCCCATCACTTGGACGTTCGGCAGGTCATCTAGCACGCGGCGTGCCAGGTCAACCCGCGCATCGAGCGGGAACATGGGCGTCTTGTTGGGGTTGGCGGCAATGGCGACGATCACGCGGTCGAAGATGCTCGCCGCGCGACGCACGAGATCGTGATGGCCGTTCGTGATTGGATCGAAAGTGCCCGGATAGATGGCGTTGCGTTTCATTTCGACGGCAGCTCCCCTCCCATATAAAGATAATACCCGACCTCGCCCGCCCGCTTCGCCTTGGCGAGCTGCCAGCTTTCTGGCAGTGGCGGTACCCCGGCGCGGGCGGCGCACTCGACATAAATGAGCGCCCCGGAGGCAACCCAGCGCCGCCTTGCCAGCAGCCCGGCCGCCTCGGGCAACAGGTCCGATGCAAATGGGGGATCGAGAAATGCAACGTCGAACGGCTCCGCGGGCCCCGCGAGGAACCGCACGGCATCCGCCTGCACGACGGCGGCACCGTTCGCGCCCCACTCGGCGAGCCGGGCCCGCAGCTCGCGCACGGCGGCCGCGTCTCGCTCGACAAACGTCACACGCGCGGCGCCGCGCGACAAGGCCTCGAGACCGAGCGCGCCGCTGCCCGCGAAGAGATCGAGGCAGCTCGCTCCCGACACGCGCGTGCCGAGCCAGTTGAACAGCGTCTCGCGTACGCGGTCCGGCGTTGGGCGGATGTCGGGAGAAGGGGGGAAACGCAACTTCCTGCCGCGCCAT
>VBNY01000318.1 GCA_005877705.1 Gammaproteobacteria bacterium | reverse complement strand
CGCCACTGTAGTCCGGCAGCTCGGTACGCCCGAGAAGCCGCAGCGGCGCGCCGGGTGCCGCGGCCGCGCTCTTCACCGGCTCGAGGAGCCTCACCACGGAGGGAATGTGCCGCGCCAGCTCGTCCCGCACCTGCTCCGCCTCGCGCTGCAGCGCCGTCTTGTCATCGCCCGCCTTGTAGGCGTAGACGACGCCGAGCGCGCCGATGTTCTGGCCGGCGGCGTTCTTGAACACCAGCTCCGCCTCGAAGCGATCGCCCGTCTCGTTGACTTCGAGATTGGGCTTGCCGGTGTCGACGACCCGCATGTCGTCCTCGTCGGCCCGCTTGCCGATACGGCCGATATTGGAGGCGATGATGACGTTGTCGTGCGTGTTTGGCAGCGTCGCATGCATCGCCATGATGATGATGTCGGGATGCTTGTCCAGCGCCTGATCCAGCAGCTGCTGGGCGTAGCTGTCGAGCGTTACGCGCGCATCGACCTGTGCCGGCTCGAGGAGGTTGCGTACGTGCGAGATGCGCCGGCGCAGCTCGTCGCGCACACGGACCGCCTTGCTTTCCAACGCGTGGGTATCAGCGCCGGCCTGGTAGGCAAACGTCACGCTGAGCACGCCGAGCGTGCGGCTGGATGCATCCAGTAACGGCACATCCACTACCAAGCGGGTGCCGTTGCCCGTGACCGTGGAATGCGGCTTGCCGGTCGCGATCACCTGCAGCTGGTCCGCGCTGGATTTCCGGCCCAACTCGCCCGGGTTCTGCGAGGCGATGATCACGTCGCCGGAACCGTTCGGCGGGCTCACGTGGATCGCGACCCCGAGTAGCTCGGGATGCCGCGCCGTTTCCCGTTCGACCAGTGCCTGCGCATACGTCTTGGGCGCGACTGGCGCGCTGTGCGCGTGCGGCGCACAGGCGAAACTACCGGCGATGACACTCAAGACAAACCGTTTCATCGATTCTTCCCCTGTCGATCCGCAGGCGCACCGTTATAAGGCCGCACTCTTGCGCGACGCTGAAAGGAACATGAATACTCATTAATGCTGGGCGCGCGCCGCGGCGCCCGACTGCAACGAGAGCAGCACCGGCAGCACCAGCAGCACCAGCGGCAGCTGCAGCACGAGCCCCGAGATGATCGCGATCGCCAGCGGCTGCTGCATTGCAGATCCCGCGCCCAGGCCCAGCGCCAGCGGCAACAGCGCCAGAATCGCCGCCACCGTCGTCATGGCGATCGGCCGCATGCGATTGACGCCCGCACGAATCAGCGCCTCCTCGGGCGGCAGGTCCGCAGGCAGGGTGACGAGCTCGGACACGTAGAAGATGGCGACCTCGGTGGCGATGCCGACGATCATCGTCATGCCCATCATGGATGAGATGTTGAGCTCGGTGCCGGTGATCCACAGCCCGATCGTCACGGCCGAAAGCGCGAGCAGCGTCGTGAGCAGCATCGCGACGCTCGTCTGAAAGCTCCGGTACAACACCAGCAGCAGCAGGAATACCAGCGCGACCGCGCCTGCGAACACCGCGATGAGGCCCGCGAACGCCTGCTTCTGCTCGGCGTAGGTGCCGCCGAGCTGATAATAGATGCCCCGCGGCACCAGCCCGGGGTGCAGCAGCACTGCCTGCACGTCGCGGATCGTCGAGCCGAGGTCGCGCCCGCTGATTCGGCCGGTGACGGCCAGCATGCGCTTGAGGTCATCGCGGTTGATCTGCGGCTGTCCGGCTACCGCCGTGAGCGTGACGACGCGCTGCAGCGGGAAGAAGTGGCCGTCCGGTGCCCGCAGCCGCAAGCCCGCAATCGCATCCGCTGTCGCGCGCGCCGACTGCGGAATCCAGGCGCGGATCGGAATGAGCTTCGGGCCGCTCTCGACCCGCGTGGTCGCGGAGGATCCGGCGAGCAGCCCCGCAACCGCCTGGGTGACCGCATCCGGATCCATGCCCTCGAGACCGGCCTTGGCGCGATCCACCTGGATGATGAGGCCGTCTCCGGCGAGCACGATCCCGCTCAGCACGTCGACGACGCCGGGGATCTTGCCGATCGCGGCTGCGACGCGCTTCGCCGTGGACTGCAGCAGGGCGCCATCGTCGCTGTAGAGTTTGATCTCGATCGGCTGCGGCACCGCGGTCAGATCGCCGATCAGATCCTCCATCAGCTGGGCCATCTCGATCTCGAGTCCAGGCACGGTCTGCTCGACCCGGGCGCGCACGTCGCTCATGACCTCTTCGATGCCGCGCTCACGCGCGTTCTTCAGGCGAATGAAGAA
>VBNY01000317.1:1679-4192 GCA_005877705.1 Gammaproteobacteria bacterium | reverse complement strand
CAAACAGCGCTCGCAGCTTGAAGCCGTCCAGCAGCACCCGGCCGTCAGCCGTCACACTGTACAGGGGCAGGTAGAGCCCGGCTTCGAACCAGCGCGTCACGCCGTACCCCCACTCGGGAACGCCGTTCAGCGTGTGGTGCGGCATCAGGAGACCGGGCGTGGCGGCGGTCTGCTGACCGCTCGGCGTGAAGTTATCGTGCCATGTCAGGTTGAAGACGCCGGGTGCTGCGATCTGGGCGTCGTAGACTTGGATCTCGTCGGTTTGCGCCCGCGCTTGCATCGCCACGCACGCGGCGAGCAGCGCCACGCCTACTCGCAAAACGCCCCGCGCGCGATGCCCGGCCCGCGTTGCGCGCGCTCGAGAAGGGCTTGCGCGCCGGCAGCCCAGCTCGCGCTCGCGTCCGAACGCTTCCGACCCCACCTGCAGCGCTGACGTCAAACGGAGACATCTTGCCTTAGGTGAGACAATTGGTCTCATATATGGCATCAGTACGCGGGCCTCGGCGTGAGTGTCGGGGTCGTGCCGGGAAACGACCAAGCGGTTCTTTCGATGGAGGAGAGCGTCATGTCAAAGATCATCCCAAGCGCGCTCGCGGCGACACTCGCCGCGCTGATTGTCGCGTGCGGCGGCGGTAGCGGATCCAGCGGCAACATGTCGAATCTGACTCCGGTCCTGGCGACCGGCACGATCACCGGGTTCGGCAGCATCTACGTCAACGGCGTGCACTTTCAGACTTCGAGCGCCACGATTCGCAAGAACGGCCAGACGGTCGCCGAGTCGCAGCTGGCCGTCGGCGAGGTCGCCCGCGTCAAGGGCGAGAAGAACGACACTGACGGCACGGGAGTCGCCGACAGCATCGACGTCGACGAGAGCGTAGTGGGTCCCATCGCGGCGATCGATACTACCAACAGCGTAGTGACAGTGCTCGGCCAGACCGTGAAGATCAACACCGGCACCTCCTTCAGCATGGATGTGCAGCCGGCGAGCCTCGCCGGCCTGAAAGTCGGCGACGTCATCCGGGTGAGCGGCGTCATCGACTCGAGCGGCAACATCGTCGCGTCCCGTATCGAGCGCACCGGCGCCAGCGCCGAGCTGCAGGTCCTCGGAACCGTCGCGAGCCTCGATATGACGGCGCACACATTCAAGATCAACGCGCTGGTGGTGAACTATTCGAGCGCCAACCTCACCGGCTTCGCGAGCGGCCAGCCCAGTGACGGTGATCTGGTCGAAGTGCAAGGCACGATGTTCGACGCGACCACCATGACGTTGACCGCGACGCACGTCGCGCGCCAACAGAGCGAGCAGGAAGAGGCCGGCTCCGATGAGATGGAGCGGGAAGGCCTGATCACGCGCTTCGCCTCGGCGACGGACTTCGATGTCGCGGGCAAGCCCGTGACCACCAGCAGCTCGACCGTATACCGCAACGGCACGGCCGCCGATCTGGCGCTCAATGCCAAAGTCGAGGTCGAAGGCACGCTCAACAGCTCCAATGTCCTCGTCGCGAGCGTGGTCACCTTCCACCACAACGGCCGCATCGAGCTCGAATCGACGGCGACGGCGCTGGACGCGACCGCCGGCACGCTCACCGTGCTCGGCGTTCAGGTCACGGTCACTTCGACCACGCGCTTCGAGGACAAGAGCGCCACGGCGATGGAGAAATTCAACCTCAGCAACATCATGGTCGGCGACACGGTCGAGGTGCGCGGCTTCGAGAGCCCGGCCGGCAGCGGCAAGGTCGTTGCGACCCGCATCGAGCGGCAGCCGGCGAGCACCACGGTGACCGTGAACGGACCGTTCACGGCCGGCACCTCGCCTGATTTCACCGTCCTCGGGATCACGATCGATGCCTCGTCAGCCACCATCAAGGGCCTGGGAGATATGACGCTGACCCTCGCTGACTTCCTGACTCAGGCTGTCGGCCACAGTGTCGAGGTCTCCGGCACCCTCTCCGGGATGACCGTGATGGCGAGCGAAATCCGCATTGACCAGCACAGTGAACGAGACAATGGAGACGATTGAGGGCATCAGGACGCCCCACCAGGCGCCAGGCTTGCTGGAGGAGCACGCGCGCCCCGGACCGCCGCACAGGCTGTCCGGGGCGCGGTGCCTGTGGGGCCAGGCTCTGCGCGAAGAGATGGCCCATGTGAGATAGTCGCCTCATATGGCATCCGCCTCCACGACACAGGTCCTCGCAGCGGCGCGCCAATGGCTCAATCCCCTGGTGCACGTGCTGATCCGCTGCGGGGTCACGTGGAAGGACTTCGCAGAACTTGCCAAGTCAGCCTATGTCGAAGTAGCCACGCAGCAGTTCGGCAAGCGCGGGCGTCCCACGAACGTATCGCGCACTGCGGTGCTGACGGGGCTCGCGCGACGCGAGGTCCGCACGCAGCGCGAGCGGCTCGATGCTGCGCCGGATGCCTGGACCGGCTATGTCACCAAGGCCTCACTTGTGCTTTCCGCATGGCATCAGGACCCGGAATTCCTCGACTCGCGCGGCAAGCCGGCGCACCTC
>VBNY01000317.1:0-1661 GCA_005877705.1 Gammaproteobacteria bacterium | reverse complement strand
CGCAGGCGCCGTGCGGGAAACCGCCGCTGGACGCTTCGAAGCGCTCAAACGCATCTATATTCCGCAGACCATGGATGAGCAACTCATACGTCTGTGGGGTACGGTCATCGCCGACATCGCCACGACGTACGTCCACAACCTGACGCGCCGGGGCGATGGTCCGCTGAGATTCGAGCGCGCGGCCGTGAACGGTCGCATCGATGCAAATGCACTGCCGGAGTTCCGCACCTTCCTGGACCGGGAGGGTCAGGCCTTCCTCGAGCGCGTGGATGCCTGGCTCACCGAGCATGAGAGCAACGCGGGGCAGCCGGAATCCGGGCCGATTCGCCTCGGCGCCGGCGTGTACCACATTCAAGACTGACGAGCGGTGCGCCGCTGAGTACCTTCGGAGCCACGAACATGAAACGCACCCTCACGGCGATCTGCGCCGTCGCGACCCTGCTGCTCCATTCATGCGGCTCCTCAAACACGCAGCTCGGCGGCATTCAGGGCTCGGGCACAGGCGTCGCCTACGGGCCCATCACGGGCTTCGGCAGCATCTTCGTCAACGGCGTTGAATTCACCACCAGCAGCGCGCAGATCACCATCGACGATCGGGCGGGCAGCGAGTCGAGCCTGCAGGTCGGCGACGTCGTTACCGTAACTGGAACCGTGAATGCCGACGGCAAGACGGGCACGGCGAGCCAGGTGACGTTCAACGGCGATGTCACCGGACCGGTAGCGCAGATCGATAGCGCCGGTGGAAGCTTCATCGTGCTAGGTCAGACGGTGCGCGTGACCGGCTCGACGATGTTCGATGAAAACATGCACCCGGCGAGCATCGCGGGGCTGCAGCTGGGTACCGTCGTCGAAGTCAGCGGGTTTGCGGATGCCGCCGCGGAGATCCTCGCTTCGCGCATCCAGCTCGCCTCCAGCGGCACGAGCCTGGAGGCTAAAGGCAGCGTACAGAGTCTCGACACGGCGGTGCAAACCTTCCAGCTCAACACGCTGGTCGTGGACTACAGCAACGTCATGCCGAGCGGCACGCTGACAAACGGCGTCAGCGTCAAAGTGACGGGCGGCGGGTTCACGACCAGCGGAGCCCTGCTCGCCACCAGCGTCCAGGTGCTGCGCGGCTTCGTGGCTGCGAGCAATTCGCAGGCGCAGGTCGAGGGTCTCATCACGAGCTTCACCTCGAACACGGATTTCGTACTCGACGGGCAACACGTGACGACGAATGCGAACACGATTTTTACGCTCAATGGCGTCACGCTCGGGATGAATGTCCGCGTCGAAGTGGAAGGCTCGTTCGACTCCTCGGGTACCCTGCTGGCCACCAGCGTCGAGGCGCGGCCCGACAGCTCGAGCATGGTGCGCGGCCTGGTCGAGTCCACGCCGGCCAACAACACTCTGACAGTGCTGGGAGTGACTGTGGCCGCGGGTGCGACGACTCAACTCGAGGACGACTCGAGCATGCACTTGCGCCACTTCAAGTTGAGCGACCTGCGTAGCGGTGATTATGTCGAGGCGCGGGGCAGCGCGGGCCAGAACGCCAGCCTCGCCGCCAAGGTCGTATGGCGGGAGATTCCCGCAAGCCTGTCATTCCTGCAAGGCACGGCCACCAGCGTCAGCTTCCCCACCCTGACGTTGCTTGGTGTCAGCGTGACAACGATAAGCACGAC
>VBNY01000316.1 GCA_005877705.1 Gammaproteobacteria bacterium | reverse complement strand
CGATGCCCGCTGAATCGTAGCCGCGATACTCGAGCCGCCGCAGGCCCTCCATCAGAATGGGGACGATATCGCGTTCGGCGATCGCTCCGACGATTCCGCACATGGTTGTCTGCCTCGATTCAGTCGGGTCGTAAGCACTCCAGTTTGCCTGAAACGGCCGGAAAACGCCTGTGGGTGCGGCGGCCGCGCTCAGCCGTCCAGTACTCGCGGATCGTTGATGGCTGCTAGCGAGGCCACGAGCTGCGCCGGTCGGCGACAACCGCCATCAGGAGCTGTCCATCACCGCGGTTGATCCCGCGCGACGGCGTCGCCCCGGACGCGGCGATCTTTATTTTATTTCTTCTGCTTCACCGGTCTTTGCCAGCCTTCCACGGTAGTCTGCCGGGCCCGAGCCACCGTGAGTTTTCCCGCAGGCACTTCACGCGTAACGGTCGACCCCGCGGCAATCGTCGCGCCGGCGCCCACCGTTATCGGCGCGACCAGCACGCTGTTTGAACCGGTGTGCGCGTCGTCCGCGATGATCGTGCGGTGCTTGTTAGCGCCATCGTAGTTCGCGACGATGGTGCCGGCTCCGATGTTTACACGGCTTCCAACGTGAGCGTCCCCGACGTAGGCAAGGTGATTGGCTTTCGAATCCGCTCCCATCTGGGAATTCTTGACTTCCACGAAGTTACCGATATGGACACCGCGGTCGAGGGTCGACGTCGGCCTCAAGCGAGCGAAGGGGCCGATGCGGCAATCGGGCCCGATGACGGCACTGTCGATGACGCAGCTCGCGAAGACCTCCGTATCGTCTCCAACCTCGCTGTTGCGCACCACGCAGTTCGGGCCGATGCGCACGCGGTTGCCGAGCTTTACGCTCCCTTCGAGCACGACGTTGACGTCGATGAAGACGTCGGTTCCGTGTGCAACAGTTCCGCGCACATCGAGGCGAGTCGGATCGGCGACGGTCACCCCTGCAAGCATGAGATCACGTGTCACCTGCCGCCGATAAGCGGCCTCCAATTCAGCCAGTTGCGCCTTGTCGTTCACGCCGAGCGCCTCGAGCGCGCTCGCGGCGACGAGTGGATTGACCGCGACCTTCTCCTTGACCGCCATGGCGATGACATCGGTGAGGTAGTACTCCTGCTGCGAGTTGTCGTTCTTCAGGCTCTTGAGCCACTTCTTCAGGAGCCGCGCGGGGACGGCCATGACCCCGGTATTGCATTCGTGGAGCGCGAGCTCCTTCTTGGACGCGTCTTTCTGCTCGACGATCCTCTGCACCTGTCCACGCGCGTTGCGGACGATGCGGCCGTAACCAGTCGGGTCCTCGAGCACCATGGTGAGCAGGCTGATCTGCTTCGGACCGGCGAGCGCCAGCAACTCGGCGAGCGTGCGGCGCCCGATGAGCGGCACGTCACCGTACAGCACGAGCGTTACGTGATCGTCCGGAACGTTCGGCATGGCCTGCATCGTGGCGTGTCCGGTGCCCAAGCGTTGCGCTTGCAACGTCCAGGATACGCGCTCCTCCTGCAACACTTCGCGCACACGATCGCCCCCATGTCCATACACGACATGGACGGCGGCTGGCTCGAGCGAGCGCGCGGTGTCGATGACGTGCTTGAGAAGCGCCCGGCCTGCGAGCGGCTGCAGAACCTTCGGTACCGCGGATTTCATCCGCTTACCCTCGCGGCGTCCTCGGGCTGTGTTTTCGGCATGGCGGCGATTGTAACCCTATGGTCCCGGGACTCATCTCCTGACGGTCGCGGACTGGTGGTCGCGACGTTCGCTGCCCGACTCGAGCTCGGCCAGCTTTTGCCGGATCAGCGGTCCCACGTAGAGCTGCGGGTTCGAGTGAGTCTTGTGCTCCGCGCTCTCGCGGCGCTGGATGAGCCCCGCTGCCTTCTTGAATGCCTGCTCCAGCGAGTTGCTGCTCGGCACGGAATCGCGCAGGAAGGCTTCCCCGAAGTACGTGAGATCGCGGTCGGCCTCACATCCGAAGGAGGTGTGCTCGGAATCGGAGGCGGTGACGATCAGCGTGGTGTCGGTTTTCAGAGCATCGAGGAACACCCCGGCGTAGCAGGCGGACACGATGATCACGCGCCACTTGATGCCGGACTCGTCCAGCGCCTGCCGCAGATCGGCCGGTCCGAGCTGCAGCAGAGGCAGGGCACCGTTGCTGACCTCGAGCCCTTCCTCCGAGCCGTGAGAGGTCAGGGTTAGAACCAGCACGTCCTGCTCCGTGTTCATCCGCGATGCCAGCAGCCGCAACGCCTGCTGCAAGCCGGTGACGGTCGCAAGCGGATACGAGTCGCGGTCCGCGACGTCGTTGAGCAGCTCGATGGAGCGGTCGCCCGAGTCGAAGTGATCGGCGAACACCTGCTCGGCGAACAGCGCTTCGTGCTTGAAGACGCCTTCGTCGCCGTTGCCGGCAAAACCCACGAAGTACACCCCCGGCGAGCCCGGCTGCTCAGGGGTAACACGCGCTACCGCGGCGGCGATGCGCGCGGGCTGATCGTATAAGAGGGGCTCGACCGTGGAGGAATCATCGGAGTCGTCCGTCTCTTGCGACTCGTCACCGACCCACAGCCGGGTATCGAGATCGAGGGTTTCCAGCGCCACAGGCGCCAGCACCACGAGCGCGAGGGCGGTGATCACCGATCGGGTGCGCACCGATCCGTAGGCTGCATGCAGCACCCGCAGGCTCAGCACGATCAGGTACAGCAGTCCGACCAGGATCGCCAGCACGGGCCGGGCTCTGACCCGGGAGAGGTCGGCCGACAGCCAGAACAGGCCCAGCACGTAAGGCGAGACGGCGAGCGCGGGAATCAGCAACGCGCGCGTATCCGCGTCCCGGCTATGCGCGCGTGCGACGAGGGCGCATGCGAAGAAACCGAGCAGCAGGTAGCAGGCCCAGCCGTACAGCGCATCGAGCATGAGCTGCGAGCCGGCCTCGGCGTGCAGAGTGTCGAGTCCCGCCCACAGCGCGAGATTCAGCAACAGCAGCGCGAGCAGCTGGTCGAAGCTGCGGACGAAGCTCTCCGGGGGCGTCCGCCGCAACACCAGCAGCGCAAACCCGCCCGCAAGGTTGCGGAGCAACCCCGCGCGCAGCCCCTCAGACACGGAAAATCACCCTCGCGATCTTCGCAGGCGCTCGATGATCTTGAGTTGCGCGGCCGCGCGCGCCAGCTCCGCGAGTGCCTCGGCCTGCGTGATGTGTCCTGCCTTGTCCCGCAGAGCCTCCTCCGCGCGCTGCTTGGCTGCGAGCGCGGCGGCTTCATCGATATCCTTGGCGCGCAATGCCGTGTCCGCGAGCACCGTGACCTTGTTGGGTTGCACCTCGAGCGCCCCGCCGCCGACGAAGAAGAAATGCTGCTCGCCCTCGGGCGTCTGCACGCGCACTTCTCCGGGCTTGAGCAGGGTCAGCAGCGGCGCGTGGCGCGGAGCGATGCCCAGCTCGCCTTGGGATGCCGGCGCGAACACCATCGCGGCCGGGCCGGAGAAAATCTCGCCCTCCGCGCTGACGATGTCGACCTGAATGGTGTGTGCTTCGGCCATGCTCGGATCCGTCGCGCCGCAGCTCTATTGCAGCGTCTTGGCTTTCGCCACGGCCTCCTCGATCGAGCCGACCATGTAGAAGGCCTGCTCGGGTAGCGAGTCGAATTCGCCGCTGATGATGCCCTTGAAGCCGCGGATGGTGTCCTTGAGCGGCACGATCTT
>VBNY01000315.1 GCA_005877705.1 Gammaproteobacteria bacterium | reverse complement strand
CCGCAGCCGAACGGTCCGCTGCGAGTGCGCGGCAACCTCGAGATCATGAGCGGCACGGGACGCGTGGTGGCGCGGGTGACGTCGGCGTACCTGTGCCGCTGCGGCGGCAGCGCCAACAAGCCCTTCTGCGACGGCACGCACTCGAAGATCGGCTTCAAGTCGACCTGAGCGGCGCTTTAGTTCTCGCCCGATCCCTTCCAGAAGACGGTCTTGCGCTTCGGGATGATCGCCGGCTGAACCTGCTGCACCCCGATCACCGAGCTCGCTCCGCCATCGAGCTGCGCGGCGCCGAACACGACAGTTTCCACCGTCGAGCCGATCGCCACCGTGTCGATCACCGGGGAGGGCGGCAAGCCGCCGCCGGTGTAGATGCCGCTGCGCGTGCCGCCACAGGCGGCGCCCTTCACGCCGATGCCGCCCGAGGCGTTCAGGAGGTTCACCCAGTAACCACGGGCTTCTCCGAGGATGGTGGAGCACGAGCCCTGGCTCTGAGGAATCGGGCGATTGGTGTTGAAGAGCACCATGCCGGCGGCCACGGCCGCCGACGAGACCGACTGCTCGCCCTGACCGTACTGGTTCAGGTTCATGAACCAGCCCTTCATGGACGAGGTCGGGAGCACGCCCTGCGTGCCGCAGGTCGTGCTCGCGGTGAAGTCGAACATCACCGTGGTGTCGTCCAGGTTGGTGGCGCTCGTCGAGCCGAGGTTGTCCCGGTACACATACAGGCGGTTCACGACGCTCCCGTACGGATACTGGCTCTGCAGCGGATGCTCGCGATCGCCGGAGCCAATCGCCAGATACACCTGCATGTTGGGGGCGGGCACGAGTGCCGGGCCGAAGAGGAATTTACGTCCCTCGCCGTGGGCGTTGGTGTATGCGACCTTATGAATTGCCCAGTTGGTTGTGTTGGCTGCGAAGTCGATGCGGTAGATGTCGCCGCCCGTATCGGCCGCGTAGGCGTGATCCACGACCCCCGGGGTGGAGATCGAGATCAGCGCCACGTCGGCCGCGACACTGCGTGTGGTGGCGAAGGTGGCGATGACCGTGCCGGTGTGTGCGTCCAGCACATAAATGCCGGCGCCTTTGGGACTCGTGCAGACGGGGGGGGCGGGTGGGGGGACGGGTATGATCGTGTTCGCATCCTCGCAGGCGTCGTAGCCGCCGCCGACGATCAGCACGGGTCCGCTATAACCCAGCACGCTCGCGGCCGCGATGGGCGTCGACCAGGTCTGCCCGATCCCGCTCATGCCGGCGCTGCACCCGGTGTCGTTGGTGAGATTGGGGCAGCCGACCTTCCACAGGAAGGCCGGCGAGGTCGGGGTGGTGACATCGAGGCCGTAGATCATCCGGCCACCGCGCCGCATGACCGGATAGATCCATACGGGGCTGTCACCCGCGCCCTCGTAGAGCCCGAGCGCGCCGTCCCAGAAGTAGTCCTTCGAAGTCGGGGTCGGAGTGATGCCCGAGGGGGCCCCGAAGTAGGCGATCAGGGGACTGTCGTTCTGCAGTCGGGTAAAGGCCGCTGTGGAGCTGTAGAACTCGGGGGCGACCAGCCCCCAGAGCTCCTGCCCGGTGGAGGAGCTCACCGCGCGCAGCACGCCGTCGTTGGCGCCGTAATAGATCACGACGCCGGTCGATCCGCCGTAGTCGATCGCGAGCGGCCGTGAATGAATCACGTCCCCGTGGAGCGACGGGCGGGTGGTGGTGATGAGGCCGTCGCCGTTCTCGTCGTTGACGTCCATGCCGGAGATCCAGTTGAAGAGCGATGCCGACAGTCCGCTGTTGAGGAGGTTGAACGTGACCAGGTTGGCGCCCGACTGCGTGTAGAGCTTGCGGTTCACGAGCCAGGTCGGCAACGTGTTGGTGGTCGGGGGGTTATTGCCTTTGCGAACCACTTCCGCTGCGCCGCCCTTCTCGACCACCGGGCCGTCCGGAGCATCGGAGTACCTCGGGCGTGAAGTTCCAGTAGCCGCCCGAATCCGAGGTCCAGTAACTCGAGGAGCATGCGGTCGGGAAGCCCGTCAGCGGGTTGATGACCACGAGGTTGGCGCTGTCCACGAGCTGCGCGGCGCTGTTCAGCGAGTACTTCTTGAGGTTGCCGTTCCAGCGGGGTTGATCGTTGCCGTCGGGGCGGAACACCGGGATAAACACCTGGTTATCCGCCTCGGTCTTGTTGACCGAATTGAGCGGCAGGGTGACCGAGGCGAAGGTCGAGTTGACCGCCGCGATCTCCGCGAAGATCGTCGCCAGTGCGGTCTTGATCTTGTCCTCGCTGCCGACCTGGAAGTACTTGCCGCCGCCCATATTGGCCGCGTTCATCAGCGAATTGGAGTAGCCGACGTTCTGCTGCGCGTCGTAGGCATCCAGTATGTAGGTGACGATCGAACCGTTGTTGTTTCCGGATGGGACGACTGCGCCGCTGTTGTACATGAACTTGGTCCACTCGTCGGTCCAGGTGTCCAGACCCACGGTGGCCACCAGCGGCGGCGCTACGTTTGCGACCGCCGGCTGGTAAGCAGCCTGACCCGAGGAGCCGGTATTGTTCGCGTTGTTGGCGATGTAGATGAGATAGCTGCGCGCGCAGGGCCTGGTCGAGGTGATCGGACTCACGTAGGTCCCGTTCACGATCGCGAAGCCGGAGGTCATACCCTGGCCCGCGCCCGTGTAGGTGTTGGGGTTGCCGGCGACGTCGACGTATCCGTTCTGGGCTGCGTAACCCGATCCGTACACTCCGCTGAACGGAGCAAGCCCGGAGAAGTACTTCCAGACCTCGTAGAATCCGGCGGCCTCGTCCTTGCTCGACATGCCGGTGAGCTTCTCGTTCGACGAGTTGATGTTGGAGGAGATGCCGGACAGGACGTTCTTCAGCGCCGTCTTGTTGGCGGCGACCGTCATGTCGCGGGCGGCGAAGCGGATATAGCCGCCGCCGGAGCCGGGAGTCGCGCCATTGGCCGTCGTGCCGGAATAGGAGGACAGCAGCGCGAGTCCTACGTTCGCCGGCATCGAGGAGTTGATCAGACTCAGTTCGGCGCTGATCGCCGCGAGCTCCGCCGCACCTTGATTACCGCCATTGTCAGGCCAGTGCTGCGAGTTGCGGCTCCAGTTCGGGCTGTTGTCGATGAGGAAGATGATATTGGGCGCATCGGAGTTGCCGGCCGAGAGCCCCGCATAGATGTCGATATCGTCCGCCGCCGCCTGGCGCGGAGCGAGGGCCAGGCCGCAGCCGACGGTCACGGCGCAGCACGCAGCCAGTGAGGCGAGTCCGGAGTTACGCAATACACTCATTACCAGTCTCCCACCGGAACCTTAAGGACCGGGGCAAAAAACGCTGGAGGTGGTCGCAGCAAGGCGCACGGCAGAGCCCTCATCAACGACGAATTGCGCATTGCTCGCGGCATCGGTCGCGGTTGCCTGCGTGTCCCAAATGGAGCTCGCACAGGCAGAGTTTCCGCTGCCGGCTCCGACGATGCCGAGGGTCTGATTGACGCCCATGATGCAGCCGGCGTCGTTGGGGTTGCTGTAGTCGAGCTGCAGGTCCGGAATGACGTAACGTTCCGCGCAGGTGACAGTCAAGGTGACGTTCACATCGGTCACGCCGTCGCCGTTGACATCCACGCACACTGTATTCGGGCCGGCGCACGGCGCAGGGATCGCATTGCTCGGCGTCTGGGTGAACTGTGCGCTGCTCACCACCTGTTCGATCGCCTGCTGCGCCGCGGCCAGATTCTGCTCGCGCTGCTGCATGTTGCCGACGATCTGCAGGTTGGCCTTGGCGAGACCGAACGAGTTGACGGCCAGCAGCGTGATCAGCACCAGCATGATCAGACTGACGATCAGGGCCGCGCCCCGTTGTCGGGCGGGAGGCGATCTCATGGTGTGTTCCTTCCGGCGCCGTTGTTGAGCGTCACCACCGATTGATAGAGGTGGCGCTTGAAGCCGTCGTTGTAGGGACCGACGGTGTTGGCTGCGCCTGCGGCCGTTAGGCCGAGAGTGTACTGCTTGCCGTCGACGTAGCCCGGAGTTTGCGTCGTGCTGCGGGCAAGCACGTAAAGCTTTGCGGCGACCGTATTCTGCCAGTAGCTCACGCAGGTCAAGGGCGCGCAGGCGCTGTAGTGGTCCGGGTCGGCGCTGTAAACGGCCGGCGCGCCGGTCGTGGGGACACTGGTGTCGAGGCCGTACTCGATCTGCAGGTTCTCGATCCCCTCGACCAGCGGCACGATGTTGAAGCCTACGGCGCCGGCGCCTACGGCGCCGAGCTCGGCGCGTTTCAGGGTCGGAATGCCGTCGCCGGGTTTGTCATTCAGCGCGATGAAGTAGATATGCGTACGGTACTGGCGCAGCGGGGCCGAGGCGGCGCAGGCGCCGACGACCGCCTTCTGCAGAGTGAGGTTCGCATACGCGGCGCCGGCGACCACCGGGTCGCAGCCGGCTGCGCCGGCCACGCAGCTGCTCGCGCGGCGTACGACCAGAATGTCGGTGCCCGGCTTGAGGTCGGTGACGGTGGGGGCGCTGACACACGTCGGAGCCGCCACGCCGTTGTTGACATCGTATCCCTGGATCGGGATCAGGGCGTCGTTGGTGAGCGATACCGCGTCCGTGGCGCAGGGGTCCGGTTTGGCGGTCACCGCCGCCGCGAGCGGCAGCCCGATCGGATTCAGCTCGGCGAGATAACCCGCATGGTGCAGGTCGTCGGCGAGTAGCCGCACCGCGTAACGACCGTTGTCCGTCTGCTGGTTGAAGCGCTCGATCTCGGCGCGCGCGCGGCTGTTGTTGGCGAACACGGTGACCAGGCCG
>VBNY01000314.1 GCA_005877705.1 Gammaproteobacteria bacterium | reverse complement strand
GGGAACGAGCGATCCGGCAAGTCAGGCGCGGATGAGTGCCCAGGCCAGGCTAGTCGAAGCGTACGAACGCACCCGATGGCCGCGTCGTGCGCCGACGCTGCCCGATCTGCTGACGTACCTGATGGATCAGCATCGTCTTTCGCGTGCCGATCTCGTGCCACTTCTGGGCACCGCCAGCCGGGTAAGCGAAGTATTGAACGGGAAGCGCGAGTTGAGCATGTCTATGGTGCGCAAGCTCCGTGAACGATTCCAGATCTCGGCGGACTTGTTGATCTCGCCAACACGGCCGCGCGGGCTGGCGGCGTAACTTCTGCCTGCGCCCGGCACTTTGAAAAGCATCACGTTCGTGGTGCTTCGAGCTGAAAGCTGTCAACCGAGCTGCCGCGGCTGGTTTCGATTTACAGCTGTCCGGCCATACCCATGGCTGCCAGTTCTGGCCCTGGACCTTGTTCGTGCGATTCCAGCAACCCTTCACGGCCGGATTGCACCGCCTGAACAATCTCTGTGTCTACATCAGTCGGGGGACCGGTTACTGGGGACCGCCGAATCGCTTTGGCGCACCCTCGGAAATCACTCTATTGAGGCTGGTGCCCGCGAGGCCGACTGACACGTTTGGCCCCGTTCTGTGTGGGGTGTAACATCGCCCCATGACCGTGCAAAAGGCCAGCGTCTGTCCGCTCGACTGTCCGGATACCTGCAGTCTCGCAGTAACCGTGTCCGGTGATCGCGTGCTCGCCGTGCGGGGATCGAAAGTCAATCCCATTACTCACGGCGCCATCTGCGCCAAGGTGGCCAACAGTTATCCCGAGTTTGTCCATGGCCCCAATCGATTACGCTATCCGCTGCAGCGCATCGGCCTCAAGGGGGAAGGCAAGTTCGAGCGGACCTCCTGGGATCAGGCGCTGGACACCATTCGCGGTCGCGTCGGAGCAGTCATCGAGCGCTACGGCTCCCAGGCCGTGCTGCCGCTCAATTACGCCGGGCCGCATGGGATGCTGGCAGGCGATTCCATGTCACTGCGCTTTTTTCACGGCCTGGGCGCCTCGTTGCTGAGCCGCAACCCGTTGTGCGGCGGCATCCGCAGCGCCGCCTACGCTGGCACCTTCGGCGCAACCCCTGGCACCCCCCTGCAGCAGGTGAGCCTTTCCAAGCTCATCATAGTCTGGGGAAATAATGCCACGGTCTGCAATCTGCACCTGATGCGGCAGGTCAACGCGGCCAAGCGCCACGGCGCCAAGCTGGTGGTGATCGATCCCCGGCGCGTCAAGGTCGCCGAGCAGGCACAACTGTATCTGCCGGTTCGTCCGGGAACGGATGTGGTGCTGGCGTGGGCGATTGCTGTGGAGCTTGAGAGACTGGGCGGCCTCGATCGCGCCTTCATAGATGAGCACGTGCTCGGGTTTGACGCCTTTATGGATGCGGCACGCGGCTACCCACCTGAACGCGCGGCGCAGATATGCGGGGTTGAGCTCGAGGACATCCGTACGCTGGCGCGCTGGTACAAGGAGGCCTCGCCTGCGGTGATTGCTTGGGGAAACGGACTGGAACGCAATCAGAACGGCGGCTCGGGGCTGCGCGCCATCGCCGCTCTACCAGCGCTCGCAGGTAAATTCGGCGTGGCGGGCGGTGGCCTCGTCGGTGGCGCAGGTCACGCCTTTCCGAAGACTCTCGACAAATTAACGCGCGCCGATCTGGTGCCGCCGCGCACCAGGACGATCAACATTCTCGACGTCGGTCGATTGCTCCTGGATGACAACCTGGATCCGCCAATCAAGGCCCTCTTCATATACAACCACAACCCGCTGATTGTCCATCCAGACCAGAACCGGATGAAGCAAGCGCTGGCACGGGAGGACGTATTTGTCGCCGGCATCGAAGTCGCAATGACCGACAGCATGGCGTACGCGGATGTGATCCTGCCGGCCTGCACCCATTTCGAG
>VBNY01000329.1 GCA_005877705.1 Gammaproteobacteria bacterium | reverse complement strand
TCCAGTGGGGAAACCCGTGAGAGTTCGAGTCTCTCCTTTCGCACCAGTTCTTCTCACGCGCTTGCCTCGAAAGGTAAGGCCGCTGGCGCGGATCAGTCGAAGGCGCGAGGATTCAAGAATGCAGGTATCTGTCTCCGCCACGAGTGGCCTGGGGCGGCGTCTCGAAGTGGCCGTGCCGGCGACCGAAGTCGCCAGCGAGGTCGAGCAGCGGCTCAAGCGAATCTCGCGCACGGCGCGCCTGAAAGGCTTCCGGCCCGGCAAGGCGCCATTCGCCGTCGTGCGCAAACAGTTCGGCGAGCAGGTGCACGCCGAGGTCATCGGCGATCTGCTGCGCAGCTCGCTCGCTCAGGCTCTGAGCCAGGAAAATCGCAGGCCCGCGGGCGGTCCCCGCATCGAGCCGATCGCAATGGGCCCCGGCGCGGACCTGAAGTACGCCGCCGTGTTCGAGGTGCTGCCCGAAATCAAGGTCAAGTCGCCGGACACTATCAGGGTGGAACGCCCGACGGCAGAGGTCAGCGAGCCGGACGTCGACGCGATGGTTGAGAGCATGCGCCGCCAGCGCCCGGTGTTCACCGCGGTCGAGCGGGAGGCGCGCGACTCGGATCGAGTGATGGTCGATTACGAGGGGCGCATCGACGGAAAGCCGTTCGAAGGCGGGGAGGGGCGCGACATCAGCGTCATCATCGGCACGCGTCAGTCGATGCCGGAGCTCGAGGAAGGAGTGAAGGGAGCCCGGGCGGGCGAGAATCGCACCATCAGCGTGACATTTGCGGCCGAGCATCCCAACAAGGCCGTGGCCGGCCGCACCGCCGAGCTGCACCTCACCATAAAGAGGGTGGAGGAGCAATCCCTTCCAGCAGTGGACGAGGAGTTCTGCCGCGCGTACGGTGTCGAAGAGGGCGGGGTGGAAGCGTTGCGGGTCGAGGTCCGCAAGAGCATGGAGCGGGAGCTCGCGGATGTGATCCGCGGCAGAGTACGCACCCAAGTGCTCGATGCACTCTATAGGGACAACCCCATGGAGGTGCCGCGCTCTCTCGTGGAAGAGCAGCTGCAGCAGCTGCAGATCGACACGGCGCGGCGCATGGGCGCGCGAGATGCTAGCCAGCTTCCACCGCGCGAGCCGTTCGAGGAGCCGGCGCGGCGGCGCGTGGCACTCGGCCTGCTGATGGGTCAGATCGTGCAGGCGGAGGGTCTGAAGGTCGACCGGGAGCGCGTACAGTCGAGGTTGAGCGAGCTCGCCGCGAGCTATCCGAATCCCGAGGAGGTGCGCCGCGCCTACCTGCAGAGCCAGGACGCCATGCGGCAGATTGAATCGGCGGTCCTCGAGGACCAGGTGGTGGATTGGATTTTGGAGCGCGCGCACGTATCGTCGTCGAGCAGACCGCTCGAGGCGAGCGCGCCTATGACATCTACTCGCGCCTTCTCAAGGAACGCGTGGTGTTCATCGTGGGTCCGATCGACGACTACATCGCGAACATCGTGGTCGCCCAGATGCTGTTCCTCGAGTCGGAGAACCCGGAGAAGGACATTGCGCTCTACATCAACTCCCCGGGCGGGATCGTGACCGCGGGCTTGGCCATCTACGACACGATGCAATTTGTCAAACCGCACGTGAGCACTATCTGCATCGGCCAGGCCGCGAGCATGGGCGCCGTGCTGCTCGCGGGCGGCACGAACGGCAAGCGGTTCTGCCTGCCGCACGCCCGCGTGATGATTCACCAGCCTCTCGGGGGCTTCCAGGGCCAGGCGGCGGACATGGAGATCCACGCCAAGGAGATGCTCGAGACCCGCGACCGGCTCAACAAGATTCTGGCCAAGCACACCGGCCAAAGTGTGGAGCGCATCAAGCAGGATACGGACCGCGACCGGTTCATGGACTGGAACGAGGCGGTGCGCTACGGCCTGATCGACAAGGTTTTGGAAAAACGTGGAGAAATCGTTACTACGCCGGGGGGCAAATAGGCTTACATAAGCTTGTTGTCACGGCGAGCGCCGCCACCGATTGCAGATCAGTGAAACCCGTCCTACATCTCTCGTGCGCACAAGGAGTTAGCCGTAAGCGCGTGCTTTGCCTAGCGGCCGGACCCCGTGCTATAAGACCTGACGCGCGGCGTATACTTAGTCTACCGCCGGGGCGTGAGTTCATGAGGGCCCTCGATGAGTGAAGATTCCCGCGGCCGCCACGACGACGGTAAGCTTCTCTACTGCTCTTTCTGCGGGAAGAGTCAGCACGAAGTCCGCAAGCTGATCGCCGGCCCCTCGGTGTTCGTTTGCGACGAGTGCGTCGAGCTCTGCAACGACATCATCCGCGAGGAGCTCGAGGACCGTGCCGAGCGCGCGCGCGACAAGCTCCCGAAGCCCCACGAGATCAAGAAGGTTCTGGACGAGTACGTGATTGGCCAGGAACGCGCCAAGAAGGTGCTGTCGGTCGCGGTGTACAACCACTACAAGCGCCTGCAGACGCGCACCAGCGGCGCCCGCTCCAAGGACGACGTCGAGATCGCCAAGAGCAATATCCTGCTGATCGGTCCAACCGGTTGCGGCAAGACGCTGCTCGCCGAGACTCTGGCGCGGCTGCTGAACGTCCCGTTCACGATCGCCGACGCGACGACGCTCACCGAGGCGGGCTATGTCGGCGAGGACGTCGAGAACATCATCCAGAAGCTGCTGCAGAAGTGCGACTACGACGTCGAGAAGGCGCAGCGCGGCATCGTCTACATCGACGAGATCGACAAGATCTCGCGCAAGAGCGACAACCCGTCGATCACGCGCGACGTCTCGGGCGAGGGCGTGCAGCAGGCGCTGCTGAAGCTGATCGAGGGCACGATCGCCAGCGTGCCGCCACAGGGCGGCCGCAAGCACCCGAACCAGGACTTCGTGCAAATCGACACGACCAACATCCTGTTCGTCTGCGGCGGCGCCTTCGATGGGCTGGAAAAGATCATCCGGAACCGCTCGCAGCGCAGCGGAATCGGCTTCGGCGCGGAAATCGCCACCTCCGGCGACCACTCGGTCAGCGACCTGCTGCAGGACGTTCAGCCCGAGGACCTGATCAAGTTCGGCTTGATCCCGGAACTGGTCGGGCGGCTGCCGGTCGTTGCGACGCTCGATGAGCTCAGCGAAGGGGCGCTGGTGAAGATCCTGGTGGAACCGAAGAACGCGCTGATCAAGCAGTTCCGGCGCCTGCTGTCGATGGAGGGCGTCGAACTGGAAGTGCGTCCCGAAGCTCTGGATGCGATCGCTCAGCGCGCGCTGAAGCGCCGTACCGGTGCGCGCGGCCTGCGCTCGATCGTCGAAAGCATCCTGCTCGACGTGATGTACGACCTGCCGAGCATGGCCAACGTGATCAAGGTCGTCATCGACGAGAGTTCGATCGAAGAAGGCCGACCGATCCTTATCTACTCCGATCAGCCGAAAGTCGCAGGGGCACCCCGCTAACGGGTAGTTGCACCCGCGCAGGTTGCGGGCAAGAGGCCCCACCTGTTCGCTACTGGCCGGCTCCGCGCCGTGCTAGAGTCGAATTGCCCATGGCGCCGGTCCGATTCCTCTTGAATTGGTGCGGATTGTCCCCATTTCCACGGCATCCCGCCGTGAGGATGAGATAAATGTCCACCGCCTTGCTGCCTTTGGAACCCACCGTACTGCCGCTTCTGCCGCTGCGCGATGTGGTTGTATTCCCCCACATGGTGATTCCCCTGTTCGTCGGCAGGCCGAAGTCGATCAAGGCGCTCGAAGCGGCCATGGAGGCCGGCAAGAGCATCATGCTGGTGGCGCAGAAAAACG
>VBNY01000328.1 GCA_005877705.1 Gammaproteobacteria bacterium | reverse complement strand
TACTTGGCGAACGTGGCCGCGTGATCGGAGCTGCCGCGCGCGCAGGTTACGACAGCCCGTGGCGAGAGCTCACGAAGTCTCTCTCCCAAGCGCTTCATCCGCTCGGTGTTGGCGGCAAGTTGGTCGCGAACCGCCTGCGGCGCTTGCGCCGCCTCGCAGTACATTCGCGTGCTGTGTTCCTTGATGTTCACGATGACACGCTGAGCTCGGCGACGAAGTCGTAAATGTCGCCACGGTAATACGACTGGGTGAACTCGGCGGCGCGGCCGTCCTTCAGAAAGCCGAGGCGCTCCACCAGCAATCCCGCGTCCTTCTCTTTGGACTGCAGAAGGTCGGCTTGTTCCGCCGTGAACAGCACGGCGCGCAACCTCTGCAGCGCGCGCGCGGGGCGATTTCCAGCCCGTTCCAGCGCTTCGTACAGAGAGGACTCCACCGCATCGAGCGATGGCAGACACGAAGCCAGAATGGTCGCGTATTCGAGCGACATCGGAGCATCGTCGGCGAATCGGATGCGGTGAAAGCGGTACACGGGCGTGCCCGGACTGGCGCGCAGTGTCAGCGCCTCCTCGGGCGTTACCGTACCAACGGACCGCCGCAGCCACACGCTGCGCGGGGTGCGGCCGCGTGCCCGCATGTCTTCAGAGAACGAAGTCAGCTTCGAGAAGTTCTTCTCGACGCGCGCGCGAACGAAGGTGCCCGAGCCTTGGCGTCGCACCAGCATCCCCTCATTCACCAGGCCATCGATCGCCTTGCGCACCGTAATCCGCGACACCGACAATTCTGTCGCGAGATCACGCTCGGGCGGCAATGCATCGTCGGGCCCGAGAACGCGGGTTTCGATCGCGTGGCGCAGCGCCCGTTGCAGCTGTTGATACAAGGGCAGGCTGTTGGATTGATCGAGCTTGCCGAGCGCTTGCGACAGCAGTGTCAAAGTCCCTCTCCGGCCTGTCCGGGGAACGCTCTCATACTACCAATATCATACCAGTATGTTGCGCACAAGATACATGTTAAATATTAAGTTATTGTTTATATTGATATAATTGTATTAATACAAAATTGGTCTCTACTAAGATGGCATTCTAGCAGTAATGGTATTATATTGGCACCTAAATGGTCCCAACGTATGGATGGCGCTGCGGTAAGTCATTCAGCGATTGCAGTCATGGCGCGCGATTGGGAGCACAGCGTGGGCGGGCTTCGACTAACTACAACATTCGGGGTGAGTCACTTATGAGAATCGCAAGGTCGACGTTGATCGGGACGGCAGTCGCGATGGCATTGTTCGGGCGTAATTCCTACGCCGCCGACGCGCCGCAGAGCTCGACCCAGAGCGGCCAGGCAGGCGCCCTCGAAGAGATTGTGGTGAGCGGCATCCGTCATGCGGTGGAGGAATCACTGGAGGCTAAGCGCGGGGCGACTACCGTGGAGGAGGTCATAAGCGCCGAGGACATCGGCAAGATGCCCGACAAGAACGTCGCTGATTCACTGGCTCGCGTTCCGGGTGTGACCATCAGCTCCGCCAGTGCGAACGAAGGTGGTTTCGACGAGAACGATCGGGTCAGCATGCGCGGCACCAACCCCAGCCTGACGCAAACGCTGATCAACGGGCACGGTGTCGCCGCCGGCGACTGGTTCGTGCTCAACCAAGTCCAGCAGGTCGGTCGCAGCGTCAGCTACACCCTGCTGCCGTCGGAGCTCGTGAGTCAAATAGTCGTTCACAAGAGCTCACAGGCCTCCCTGGTCGAGGGTGGCGTCGCCGGGTCCGTCGACATCATTACCCGCAAACCGTTGGATTTCACTAAGCCGCTGACCTTCGAAGCCTCGGCGGGTGCCGTGTATGCGGACCTGCCGTCAAAGACAGACGGGCAGTACAGCGCGCTCGGTAACTGGAAGAACGAAGCCGGGAACTTTGGCGTGATGCTGCAGGGGTTCTGGGAGGCGCGGCATCTGCGACGCGACGGCGTCGAGCTGCTGGGCTACGAGCAGATCGCGCCCGGCAGCGCGGTTGCGAACGCGCACCCGGACCTCGCGAACGTATGGTATCCGAAGCTCATCGGCGCGGCGCTCTTCGAGCAGAAGCGCGAGCGCAAGGGCGGCCTCGTCGACTTCGAGCTCAAGCCAACAGATGCCGTGACACTCGATCTTTCGGGCTTCGCCTCGAAGCTGGATGCGACCAACTACAACCGCAACTACCTCGAGTGGCTAACGCATTTCGTGAACCTGGGCCAGGTGGCCCACAACCCCGCTGGCGAAATCAGCCTAATCCCGCAGGGCCCGGACCCCGGCTACGTGGTCACCAACGGGACTCTGACCAGTGCCACCTTCTCCTGCAACCCGACAGCAGTGTGTGCTACCGGAAACCACAGCACAGGATACAACGTCGGCCCCACGCTTTACGGCGTCTACGACCAGATCTCGCGGCCGGATGAGAGCGCAAGTGCCAATTTCGTGAACCTCGACGGCCAGTGGCGCGCCGACGATTCCCTGACATTCCTGGGCCAGGTCGGTACGTCCTGGGGAGACGGCAAGACGCCGACTCAGGACGTGTCGGAGACAAATCCCGGACTGAGCAGCGGTGCCGGATACCAGTTGCAGAGCACCGGATCTGGTCCCAACTTCAACCTGGGCTCGACGAACAACACCACGCCCGCCCCCGGCGGAACGCCGGTCACGTTCGGTTGGATCTTCGGCGCGCAGAACGTCGATGTGAAGGACAAGGAGACCTGGGCCAAGATCGACAGCGACTACGCGATTCACAGCGGTTCGTGGACTGACCTCAAGTTCGGTGTGCGCTACCAGACCCACGAGCGCTCCTCGAACAACGCCATCGCGCAGGGCCCGACCTTCAGTGGCCCGAACGGCGGCGGCACGAGCACAGCCAACTACCCGAGCACGTTCATCAACTACCCGAGCAACTTCAATACCTTCAGCGGCTCGATCCCGACCGACATCTGGTATTGGACCCCGGCGCAGCTCGCGGCCTACAACGGGCCGGGGCTGGTGCAGCGCGGGCTGTTGCCGCGCGAGTACTATCAGTACCTGTTCGACGTCAAGGAGAAGAACACGGCGGCGTACGCCCAGGCCAACTTCAAGGGCTCGAACTGGGCGGCCGACGTCGGAGTGCGTGCCGTCAGAACCCAGGAACACACGGTCACGTTCACGCAGGTGAGTGCGTCGACGCCGGGTGCGACCACCACCTCGCTGTTCGGGCCGTTCATCGGCATTCCGACCGACCATACCTACAATGACGTGCTGCCGAGCGCGAACCTCAAGATCGACGTCAATAAAGATCTCGTGGCCCGGTTCGCGGTCTCGGAGACGATGACGCGCGCCGACTATTCGGCGCTCGCAGGTTTCGTGGATCTGTCGCCGCCGGCGGTCGTCGGTGGAACCGGCAGCGGTTCGGGCGGCAACCCGGATTTGAAGCCGATTCGCTCCACCAACTACGACGCCGGTGTCGAATGGTACTTCGCGAGGCGCTCGCTGCTGTCAGCGGGTCTTTTCTACATGGATCTGCGGAACTACATCGGCTTTGGTTCGACCACCAGGAGCTACCTCACGTACAGCAGCCAGGTTCCGCAGGGAGCGCAGGTACCGTACCTGCTGACGGTACCAGTCAACGCCCAGGGTCGGGTGCAGGGCCTCGAGCTTGCATACCAGCAGGCCCTGACCGAGTACATCGGGGTGGCCGCGAACTACACCTACGCCGACGGCAAGCAGACGTCGCTCGTGACGAACGGGGAAGATCGGCTCGTGGGCACGTCGA
>VBNY01000327.1 GCA_005877705.1 Gammaproteobacteria bacterium | reverse complement strand
GGCGCTGATCCCAGAGCCGCTGCGCGCGCGCTTTCACTCGAGCGAGAGAATGAATTTCCAGTGCGCAGGCGCGACGGGAGTGATCGACAATCGATTGCCCGGACGCAGCAGGGCCAGCCCCGCGAGCTTCTGCGCCGCATGTTTGCGCAGCTCCTCGAGCGTGATTGTGCGTGCAAGGCGACGCTTGAGTTGTACGTCCACCATGAACCAGCGGGGCTCGAGCGGGTCGCTGGCCGCATCGTAATGATGATGCTTGCGATCGAAGGCCGTGGGGTCTGGATAGCCCTCCTTGACGATCTGCATGATCGCGACGATGCCGGGCACTGCGCAGCTCGAATAGTAGAGAAACGCCTGATCGCCGCGCCGCATCTCGTCCCTGAGCATGTTGCGCGCCTGGAAGTTGCGCACACCGTCCCAGCCGGTGGTCTGGCCTCTGGCGGCGGCCAGATCATCCACGCTGAAGGTGCTCGGCTCCGTCTTCATCAGCCAGTGGCGCATCGAATGACCCCCTCCTCGGTGACCACTGCATCCAGCAGCACATCGTGCGCGGCGGGAGTGATTCGCTCGAGCTGCTGAAATGCATAGCCGAACCCCACGAGTCGCGGCGCATGCCACACGGCTCGCCAGCGGCGGAACGCGAAGGCACGATCGTAGAAGCCGCCGCCGGTCCCCAGCCGCACTCCGCATGAGTCGAAGCCCACGAGCGGCAGGAACACGACATGCAGCCAGCGGGCGCCGAGCGTGCGCGCGCCCTGCGGCTCGGCGATCCCTAGGCGGTTGGGCCGCTGCGGACCGATCATCTCCACGAAACGCATCTTGCGACCTACGCGGCGCCGATCTATGCGCGGCAGATAGATCCGGCACCCACGGGCCTCGGCAAGCGCAATGAGGGGAGCGGAGTCGAGCTCGTCGGGGAGCGAGGCATAGATGCCGATGCGCCAACCGGCTCGCAGGCGCAGCAGGCGATCGGCGTTGAGGGCGGCTCGTGTGGCGGCGTGGGCGCGTTCGGCTCGCGCGACTGTGCGGCGCCGGGTCTGCAGCGCCGCCCGCAAGCGCTTGCGGGCGGCGGTCAGCGTGGAATCAGGAAGCGCCACCCGCATGTGCCGGTGCGAACCGTTGCTCTCGAACCAGAGCAACAAGTGGGACGAGCTGCGGCAGGTAAGGCTTTCCGCTCAAATACGGACTTGCACAATTCTGCACACAAGCCCCAAGTCCCGTCGGTGTTTCAATTAGGGTCCGAGGTAATCCGGCCCGCTTGTCGAACACCGCAGGCGACGCCACGAGTTACTCTACACGAAAATCTATAGCTCGAGTTGCTGACCCTTCTCGAGTGCGACTTCCACCCGCTCGCGCAGGCCCCGTACGCGGCCGCCGACCTCGCTCTGGACCTTCGCCTCGCGATCCTTGACCTGCAGCAGCTCGTGCGCCAGGTTGATGGCCACCATGACGGCGATCCGGTCGAGGCCGACCACCTTGCCGCTGTCGCGCACCTCGCGCATGCGCCCGTTGAGGTATTCGGCCGCATCGAGCAACGCCGAACGCTCCTCGTAAGGGCAGGCGATCACGTACTCCTTCTCCATGATCCGCACGTTGACCCGAGCCTGATCCTGATGAGTCATGTGCTGTGCTCCAGGGTTCTCAACCGCCCGATCATCGCTTCGACGCGAGTTCGCACCTGCTCGTTCTTATGTAGCAGCGAAGCGCGCTCGCCCGCCAGCGACTCGTGCCGTTGACGCAACGCGCGATTCTCTTCCTTCAGGTGCTCGATGGTCGCGACCAGTTCTTCGACGCGCTTCGCGAGCCGCATCAGCTCCAGATCGAGCTGTGTCTTGGTGTTATCGCTCATGCCCGACTATAGAGCGGCGCTCTTCACCGGGTCAATCCGCAACAGGCCTTCAGGCATAATGCGGCTCGCATGAACCCGGCAAGCTACACGGAGATTCAGAGCGTTCTCGCGGACGAGCGCTCGCTGGCGGATGCCGCGGAGGCGCACGGCACACTTGCGGGATGCCTGTGTGCGGCAATCGATTATCGCTTCGAGGACTGGCTGCTGGAGATCCTGCCGGAGGGGCGCGCACTTGCGGCGACCGCATCGGCACTACGCGAGCTTTACGGCGCGACAGCCGGGGCCCTCACAGGATCCGACATGGAGTT
>VBNY01000326.1 GCA_005877705.1 Gammaproteobacteria bacterium | reverse complement strand
GTTCGGCTTCTGGCCAACCGGCACATGGATGACATTCGGTCGCGTCCGGCCCGTCACGTCGATACCCGCCGGAAGGCCCATCCAGGCGGGTACCGTGTAGTTGGGATCGTCTACGTAGCGATACAGAATCATCGTATCGTAGTAGAAGGTCTCGGGATCGGTCGCATGCGGCAGGAATCGCATGATGAACACACCCTCCGGGTGCATCCCCATCTGCACGTTCGGAAACAGGCCCGTCGCCCAGCTGTCAGTCAGCTGCCCGTCGGTGAACCTCTCGTAGTGAGTCAGGCCTGCCGCGAGCGCTCGCGCACGCTTCGATTTCTGGATAGCCCGCCTGACTTCGCTCGCATCGCCCGTAAATTTCGCCGGATCGATCCCGCCTTCCTTCAGCATGAACTGCAGATACGGGTCCACCGTGTGCTGATCCGCGACGCGATGCGACTTCACGCAGATCGGCACGATCATGCGGCTGGCTCCGTTCGGGTACAGATCGTACTGACTGTAGTCCTCCATCACTCCCTGAGTCTGCGGATGGACCCAGGGGAGATGGTATGTCTCGTAGAACGCATCCACACCCGTCTTCCAGTTCGCTTTCCATTCGCTGCGCACGTGATGCACGACGTGCATCTTGTCGATCTCGTAGTTCTCGATATATCCATGCGGCAAGCCGAGGTATTGCGCCAGCGGCGCCGCGTTGGCGTCCATATTGATGAACAGGACGCCGCCGACACCTTCACACCGGACTTCCGTGAGGCCGGGCTTGTGGGCAATGAGCTTGGGATTGAACGTCCCCTGATCTGTGACGCGCTGCAGATTGCCGTCGCAACCGAACTGCCATCCGTGAAACGTGCATGTAAAACGAGATACGCAGCCGTGCTCGTTCAGGGCTATGCGATTGCCGCGATGCGGGCATACGTTGTAGAACGCCTTGACCGACTCATCAGCCTGGCGGACGAGGATGAATTCCTCCGCGCCCACCGCGAAAGTGAAATAGTCGCCCTCTTCGGGAATGTCGCTGGCGACTCCCGCTAACAGCCAGACGCGCGGCCAGAGCCTCTGCCATTCGCGCTGCATGAACTCGGGCGAGTAATAGCGGGAAGGGTCCACCACGTCCAGTCCATTGTCGATGTCCGGTTGTTTCGCTTCGAGCGAATCAGGCGCCGCACCCAGACTCATCGGCCACTCGACCCTGTAGTTGACAGCCATATCGCACCTCGATCTAGCGCTGAGGCACCTTGAAGTAGTCGGGGATGCCGCCGGGCCATACCTCCCCGTGTTGATTGTTGCCGCCATCGACGACCAGGATGTCACCGGTGATGAACTTACCGGTCGGAGCGGACAGGTAGACCACCGCCTGCGCGATGTCGATCGCGTCGCCGAGCTGTCGCATCGGGTTCGAGTAGCGGAATTGGTCCGCGTCGCGCCGGTCGTAGGCATTCAAGCCCTCGCTATCGATCGCGCCCGGCGACACGCAGTTGACGCGGATGCCGAGCGGCGCCCACTCCGTCGAGACGGTTTTCGAAAGGTAGATGACGCCCGCGCGGGCCGCGCAGGTGTGCGCGACCTGAGGCATCCCCCGCCAGACGTTGGCGACGATGTTGACGATGTTTCCGGGTCGGCCCTCCGCACGCCAGCGCTGGGCTGCTGCCTGCATCATGTACCACGTGCCATTGAGGTTGGTGTCGATGACGGCCAGCCAGCCTTTCACGCTGAAGTCGATGGCCGCCTGCGGGTACTGACCGCCACCGTTGTTGACCACGGTATCCAGTCCGCCGAAGCGCCGATGCGTCTCATCGATGACGCTCTTAACCGCATCAGAGTCACGAATGGTCATCGCCGTGCTGCCGATCTCCCGGCCCAGTTGCGTGCGAATGCCGTTCGCCGTCTCCGTCAGCTTCTGCTCCCGCCGGCCGCAGATCATC
>VBNY01000325.1:1335-4955 GCA_005877705.1 Gammaproteobacteria bacterium | reverse complement strand
GTCTCTCGTCGCCGGTGTCCTGGGTCTCGTGACAATACTCATCACGCCGATTGCATCGGCAAAGGGAGAGACTGTCAGGATCGAGATCACGGCCGCCACCCTCGCAACGCCGCTGGAGATCACAAACCCGCAGGTGGTCGACAACTTCTCCGTCTGGACGGGCCCCGGCGTTCGCATCAACGGCCAGTCGGTCCACCGAGATCCGAAGATGCAGTCCAGAGCTTTTATCGACTGGCCCAGGGGTCCGGTTGCGGGGCCACCCAAGGGACTACAGGGATACAAGGTGTCGTTCTTCTGCGTATTTCCGCGGCAGAAAGCAGCCCAACTGGCGTACGTGGTGTTGTACGAACACGATCTTGAGACCGGGCGGGGGTACATGTACTTGCCGGGACGCGGTGATGAATATTACCGGCTGAACACGTCCTCCATTGTCCATGAGGTGGAAGGGCACTGGTTCTACGCTTCGGACACATGGGAGCGCCTTGTCAGGCCGCTCGTTGAGGCCAGTTTGAATCGCCAGTGATGGGGATAGAGCGTCTTTCCTGCTTATCGTCTCTCTGGCGAGACGACACGCCGCCTTAATCACACGTCGAGGTTGGCGACCGACAGGGCGTTCTTCTCGATGAATTCGCGGCGCGGCTCGACCTGGTCACCCATCAATGTAGTGAAGATGTCGTCCGCGGCAACAGCGTCTTCGATCTTGACCTGCATGAGGCGCCGGGATTCCGGGTTGATCGTGGTCTCCCACAGCTGCTCCGGGTTCATCTCGCCCAGGCCCTTGTAGCGCTGAATGGTCTGACCCTTGCGCGCCTGATCGAACAGCCACTTCATGGCTTCCTTGAAAGAGCCGACATCCTGCCGCTCATTGCCACGCGTGACGTAGGCACCTTCCCCGATCAGTCCCGCCAGCGTGCGAGCGAGATCCGCGATGAGTTGATACTCGGCGGACTCGAAGAACTCGCGCGGGAGAAACTTACTGCTTGGGGTTCCATGCTCAGTCTTGTGAATGGTAACGCGCGCGCCATGGCCCTCGACGGCAGCGCGCACTTCAAGGCGGTAAGTGCGGGTACCGTCGGCAAGAGCGTTCAGGCGTTGATTCAGATCATGGGCCCAGCCGCGCAGCCAGTCGAGTCGGTCGAAATCGTCCGTAGAGACAACAGGCATGTAGATCAACTGCTCGAGCAACCGGTCATCGTAGCGCCGTGACCAGCGCTTGATGATCGCGTGCACTTCTTCGTACTTGCGAGCCAACATCTCGAGCCCTGACCCCTGCAGTGGCGGGGCCTCCCGGTTGACATGCAAAGCGGCGCTTTCAAGGGCGGTGTTGAGCAGCACGGCGTTCAGCTCGTTGTCGTCCTTGACGTACAACTCCTGCTTGCCCTTCTTCACCTTGTACAGCGGCGGTTGCGCGATGTAGATGTGGCCGCGCTCGATCAGGTCGGGAAGTTGCCGGTAGAAGAACGTCAGCAGCAAAGTGCGTATGTGGCTCCCGTCAACATCAGCATCGGACATGAGAATCACGCGGTGATAGCGCAGCTTGGTGATGTCGAAGTCGTCGCGGCCGATGCCACAGCCCAACGCGGTGATGAGCGTGCCGACTTCGGCGGACGCCAGCATTTTGTCGAAGCGTGCCCTCTCGACATTCAGAATCTTGCCCTTGAGCGGCAGGATCGCCTGAGTCCGCCGGTCGCGGCCCTGTTTGGCCGAACCGCCGGCGGAATCGCCCTCGACAATGAAGAGCTCTGAAAGCGCCGGATCTTTCTCCTGGCAGTCCGCAAGCTTCCCCGGCAAGCCCGCGACATCGAAGGCTCCCTTGCGCCGGGTCATTTCCCGCGCTTTGCGCGCTGCCTCGCGCGCCCGCGCCGCCTCGATGATTTTGGCAACGATCGACCGTGCTTCCTGCGGGTGCTCGAGTAGAAACTCCTGCAGCTTGGTGCCGACGGCGTTCTCCACGATGCCTTTGACTTCCGAGGAGACGAGCTTGTCCTTGGTCTGCGACGAGAACTTGGGGTCGGGCAGCTTCAGCGACAGAATGGCCGTCAGCCCTTCGCGAGCATCGTCTCCGGTTGTGGGAATCTTCTCCTTCTTCGCCGACATCTCTTTTTCGATGTAGTCGTTCAACGTCCGAGTCAGCCCGCTGCGGAACCCCGCCAGGTGGGTGCCGCCATCCTTCTGCGGGATGTTGTTCGTGTAGCAGAACATGCTCTCCTGGTAGGAGTCGTTCCACTGCATCGCCACTTCGACGGACGTCGGCCCGTCCTGCGTCTTGAACCAAAAGACGGACTCATGGATCGGTACGCGCGCGCGGTTCAGATATTTGACGAACGCCTGCAGCCCGCCCACGTGCTGCACTCCCGAGTTCAGGAAGGACAGCTCGCGCAGCCGCTTGGCCAGGATCTCGTAGTCGAACTGGATGTGCGTGAAGATCCGCGAGCTCGGCTTGAAGCGAATGACGGTTCCACGCTCCTGGGTGTCACCCACGACCGCGAGCGGGGCCGCCGGCTCGCCGAGGTGGTACTCCTGGCGGTGAATCTTCCCGTCGCGGGAAATGGTGAGCTGGAGGTAGTCGGAGAGGGCGTTGACGACGGAGACGCCGACGCCATGCAGGCCGCCAGAAACCTTGTAGGAGGTGTCGTCGAATTTCCCGCCGGAGTGCAGCACGGTCATGATGACCTCAGCTGCCGATCGCCCTTCCTCCGGATGGATGTCTACCGGGATTCCACGGCCGTTATCTGAAACAGTGACAGACTCGTCGGCGTGGATTGTGACGATTATGCGATCGCAGTAGCCGGCCAATGCCTCGTCGATCGAGTTATCGACAACCTCGAACACCATGTGGTGCAACCCGGTGCCGTCATCGGTGTCACCGATGTACATTCCGGGGCGTTTCCGCACCGCATCGAGACCCTTTAAAACTTTGATTTTGCTGGAGTCGTAGACGTCGTCAGCTGCCATGAAATAGCTCGATCTTTGGATGGGGCATTATACAGAACGCACCTCCCCCTGTTCCACGTGGAACACCCGGTCTGGCGTGCCGAATACGCGCGATTCAGGCTCCAGGGAAGTCGACACGAGCTGGCACTTTAGCCGCGTGACACGGTCAAGGAAGCCCTCAAAGCGTCGGCGGTCGAGCTCCGCCGCCGGGTCGTCTAACAGCAGGGTCAGGCTCGGCTGAGTCTGCTCCTGCAGCAAATAGAGCTGCGCAAGAGTCATCGCGACTGCGACCAGCTTCTGCTGGCCTCGGGACAGGACTTCACGAGCTGGCCGTCCCCTGAGCTCGACCATGAGGTCCGCTCGATGTGGTCCATGGTGGGTCGAGCGCCTGGCTTCGTCCCGTGCTCTGGAAGCCGCCAGGGCCTCCAGCAGGCCCACGCCCTGGGGCCATCCCCGGAGGTAGCGCAGCTCCGGTTCCAGGCCGCTCAGGACGCTCACAGCCTCATGCCAGTAGGGCTGCAGCCTTTCAACGAAGCGACGGCGGGACTCCGCAATGAGCTCACCCAGTCGCGCGAGCTCCGGGTCCCAGGCACCCGCCTGTACGGGCTGAATCTTCAATGCCGCATTCCGTTGGCGCAGCGCACGTGTATACCGGACCCAAGTGTCGACAAAATGAGGTTCCACGT
>VBNY01000325.1:0-1282 GCA_005877705.1 Gammaproteobacteria bacterium | reverse complement strand
CAAGGGAGCCCGCCGTACTTCCGCCGATTCTCTCCAGCGTGCCGCCAGCTCTGGATACCTGAATGCCCAACGTCTGCTCCGGAGCGCCCGCCGTCCGGCCGAGCACGACCAGACGCTCTTCGCCGTAGCGGATAAGGCGCTCGGAGTTACGCGTACGAAACGATCGCCCTCTGCCAAGCAGAAAGATCGCTTCCAGCAATGACGTCTTGCCGGATCCGTTCTCACCCCAGATCAGGTTGTGCCCGGGATGCAGAACAAGCTCGGCATGCTCGACGCATCTCAGATTGTTTACCGCAACTTCAGCGAGGCTCATCTCGTCCTTTCGTAGACAGAAACCTCTCCGGGTCGCGAGCTGCGATGACGGCTGATCGGGGATCCCGAAACGAGACAAGGAGCTGCAGTGAGATTCTCCGCCGTACACGGGTTTGCACATGGCGCGAAGGCTCGGGCGCCAGCGCTGCGCGTGATCTTCCCGATTTACCTCCCTGAAGAGACAATAGGCTGCCTTTCCTGGTGCATAGAGTTATGGGCGATTCAATCAGAGCGCACCGCTTCCTCATGCAAGGGGAAGGGACCAGAGCGAGACAACTTGAGCCGGGGCTCCGCGCGCGATTGACGCTAATCCCACCTCAGGATCGGACCGAAGATCATTCAGGAGTCAAAGGCAGACACACATGCTTGTGGAAGTCAGCGATGCACTCCAAGACCTTTCGGTTCCGGTTAATGCCTCCGTAACGGCTGCGAAGGTGCAGTGCTGGGTACAGCGGCCAAGCAGTTGCCAAGGCCAGTTCCCGATCCAATCCCGCACGCCAGCGCCGACCTCAGTAACGCGTTCCTGCATCATCGCCCTCGGAGTCCTGGGTCAGTTGTCCACGTCCACAACTGAGGTTCCACGTGGAACACGCCCCAGTCCACCACCGCCGCCTTTCGGTACCCGCCTTCCTCCAGAGCTCGTGCGCACCGGGGTCGATCGCTTGAACCGGGAAAGCCTGCGACAACTCGGCAATGGAGCTCACCCGGCTTAGGTCTTGCAGCGTGAGGCGCCTCAGGAAGGCGTCGAGCTCCATGCTCTGAAGTCACAGAGCCAGGTCGTCGCCGGAGCCTTGACCCTGGCTTCGTTCTCCGCCGGACTGACGATTCATCCCTTTGAAGGCCGCTTCGATCTGCTGCCGCAGCGGCGGCAGATCGTTGTAAAGGGTGTTCCACACGATGCTCAGGTCAACCTGAAAGTAGCCGCGAGCCAGCGCGTTTGCGCATCTCATTTGGCCGCCCGCACCGATAC
>VBNY01000425.1 GCA_005877705.1 Gammaproteobacteria bacterium | reverse complement strand
CCGTCAACTATCGCAACAATCGCATGGACCTGGGCGGGCACCGATTCTTTTCGAAATCCGACTGGGTCATGAACTGGTGGCAGTCGATACTGCCCGTCGCGCCCGAGGAACACCTCGACGGCGCCCGCTTGAAGCTCGCCTACCAGGGGCAAGAGCGAGAATTCACTGCGGCGGGCGGCGCCGCAAGCGGCAGCGACCGCGTCATGCTGGTCCGTTCCAGACTGTCGCGCATCTTCTATCGCCGGCGTTTCTTCGACTATCCGCTGAAACTCAACGGGGCAACCCTGTGCAATCTGGGGTCGGCCTACACGGCTGCGATCGGCGCAAGCTACCTCAAAGCGCGTCTCGCGCCCCGTTTGCCGGAAGTGACACTCGAGGACTTCCTGGTCAACCGCTTTGGCCACAAGCTTTACCGGACCTTCTTCAAGGACTACACGGAGAAAGTCTGGGGTGTGCCGTGCGCACAGATTTCTGCCGAGTGGGGCGCACAGCGAATCAAGGGCCTATCGATCACCAAGGCTATCAAGCACGCGCTGCTAAAACCCTTCAAGACCTCGGGTGACACTGCTCAAAAGGCCACCGAGACGAGTCTGATCGAACGATTTCTCTATCCGAAGTTCGGACCCGGGCAGATGTGGGAAGAGGTCGCTGAGCGGGTCCGCGCCGGCGGCGGGACAATTCACCTACGCCACAGGGTCATAGGAATCCACCGCAAGGGAATGCGCGTAGAGGCGGTTGACGTGCGCGATGAGGCCTCGGGTGAGGTACGCCGTGTGGCTGCCGACTATTTGATCTCGACGATGCCGATCAAGGAATTGATCGAGCTTCTGCAGCCCGAGGACCGGCAAATTGTCAGCATTGCCGGCGCGCTACCTTACCGCGACTTCGTGACCGCGGGGCTTCTCGTGCGGCGCATGCAAGCAGGACGGAGCGTATGCGCGGCCAACGGCATGCCTCCTGACAACTGGATCTACGTGCAGGAACCTGACGTGAAACTCGGCCGCCTGCAGGTATTCAACAATTGGAGCCCGGCGCTGGTCGCCGACCCGACGACGATTTGGCTCGGACTCGAATACTTCTGCTCGGAAGGCGACGACCTGTGGACAATGCGCGACCCCGCCCTCGTGGACTTTGCTGCCCGCGAGCTCTCGAAAATAGGCCTCATCGCTCTGGCAGATGTGCTGGACGGCACGGTGGTGCGGGTACCCAAGGCCTATCCGGCGTACTTCGGCGCGTACAGCGAGATCGGCCGCATACGCTCGTACCTCGATGGGCTCGCAAATCTGTTTGCCGTCGGTCGCAATGGCATGCATCGATATAACAACCAGGATCACTCCATGCTCGCGGCCAAAGCCGCGGTCGACTGCATCGCCGGGGGAAGCCAGGACAAGACGCAACTGTGGTCGGTCAATGCAGATGACGATTACCACGAAGACGCATCGTCCGAACAGAGCAACAAGGCGCTGTCCCGTGCGGCCTGAGGCCTTAACAATTCTTGACAATCCTCGTCAGTTTCTGACACGCCCCAGTTCCAGGCGCCCCTGTTGGTCTTGAAGTAACGTGGAAATGCTCTCTGGACCGACAGCGTTTCCAAGGAAAATCATGGTGTTGCGGTCAGCCTGGAGCGATGGCACAGCGGTTGCAATGTATTGAAGGCAGGCGCCCTTTGCGCCGCTACTTTCTTCTCAACTCCCGAGGAAATTGTCAAATGAAAGCTGTGCAAAAGGGTTTTACCCTCATCGAATTGATGATCGTGGTTGCGATCATCGGCATTCTCGCCGCGATCGCGATCCCGGCGTACCAGGACTACACCATTCGCTCACAGGTCACGGAAGGCCTCA
>VBNY01000424.1 GCA_005877705.1 Gammaproteobacteria bacterium | reverse complement strand
GGCCACGCGGTGCCGACCGTCGAGTTCGACAGCAGGTAATACAGGTCCGAGTGTACCGCCTGCTGCACTTGCGGATCGCCGTCGATCACGACGTCCGATTGCCAAAGCTGGTACCAGGCCTTGCGATGCTCCTCCAGCAGCTGGTCGAAGCCGGTCTGCCGCGCCGCTTTGGCGAGCGCCAGAGTCTCTTTGGCTCCGCCGCCCCAATTCTGTCGAGCCACGGCTACGTATTTGGTAAAGGTATACGTCTTGCCTCTTTGTACCGGTACGCTCACCAACACACCAAGCTGGTATTGATTCTTGACCAGCTTGACATCGGCGGGGCTGAGATCAGCCGGGAGGCCGATGGCCGCGGCCTGGGCCATCGACAGACCCTGTTCGGCCTGACCATCGAGCCACAACGTCAGATCGTGCGTATCGCCGTCCTTCGCGAGCACATGCGTGTCGCCGTGATACCAGACCGGCGCGCGGTCGGGCGTGGCATGGTTGACCGGCTCCAGCACCGTCATGTTGTTGGCGGCGACGGCGCTCAGCATCTCGTCTCCGGTCATGGTGCGGATCGGGAAGCGCGGTTGGTGGGGCGCCCAAAGCGTAAGCGAGAAAGATAACTGCACCGTGCCGGAGAAGTCGGGCGTAATGGCCATCTGGGTCGCAGCCAGGTGCGCAGACGCCTGACTGACGAACGTGGTCACTCTGATATCCGTGCTCTTCCTGCTGTCGTCGGTGAAGCGATAAGCCGTGCTCAGCATCGCGTCACGCATGTTCAATGTCTGGCTATAGTCGCGGAACGCTTTGGCGCCGAGCTTGACCTGATTGAGCCAGAATTCCCCGGCAGTGGATTTGCCGGTGCTGTAGTCGATCTCGGTCCACCCTGGAATCGCGGCCGGGCGCGAGATGTCGTCCTTCGCGTAGTCCATGAAGGCGACCATGTAGGCCAGATTGCTCTCGGTGCCGCGCGGGGCTGTCATCGTCGAGAAATAGCCGTTGGCCAGATAGCTCGGAAAATACGCGTCGAGGTCTTTGCTAGTGGCGGTGAGCAGAAAGCTCGGATCGGTTTCAGCGTGCGCAGCAAACGCGATGCAACAGACAGCGGCCGCCGACATGCGCGACACAAAGTGGTGCCGGACTCTCATGCCATCCTCCGGGAGGTCGTCGTGCCGCGTAGTTTACGTCAGCCCGTGGTCGAACCGCTGCATGAGCTCATTTCCGCCGCACGATCGCCGCTGGCGCCCGCGCCCAGCGAGTGCCGAGCGCGGCAGTAGCAAGATCGGTGTAGAGTGGCGTGCTCCGCAGGCAAACGTCGAGGGGCAAGCAATGGAGACCAGACCCCCACTCCCGCCATTTACGGCCGAGACCGCTGCACAGAAAGTGCGTATGGCCGAGGACGCATGGAACACGCGCGACCCCGACCGTGTCGTGCTCGTCTACACCGCCGACACGCGGTGGCGAAACCGCGCGGAGTTTCCCGTGGGGCGCGAGCAGGTGCGTCAATTTCTACAGCGCAAGTGGGCCAAGGAGCTGGACTACCGGCTGATCAAGGAGCTGTGGGCGTGCGCGGGCAATCGGATTGCCGTGCGCTTCGCGTACGAGTCGCACGACGATTCCGGCCAATGGTTCCGCAGTTACGGGAATGAGAACTGGGAGTTCAACGAGCACGGTCTCATGGTGCGTCGCTACGCGAGCATCAACGACCTGCCGATCAAGGAATCCGACCGCATGTTCCACTGGCCTTTGGGGCGGCGGCCGGACGGTCATCCGGGGCTGAGCGACCTCGGCCTGTAGGGGGGATCATGAGGACGATGCTGCCTCTGGGCGTCGCCGCTGTTGCTTGCGCCCTGGCGCTGACGGCGGCTTACGCAACTCACCCGAGAATTCCGCCGGGTCACCATGAGGTGCCCCCGGATCGGTGCCCGTTGATCGGATCGAGGCCTGACGGGAGGCCGCCGGGACCGGTGGAGCGCCTCCTGAATCCGAAGAAGAACCGTCGGACGGCGCCAGCGCCGCAGGACATGGATTCGAGCGTAACGTTGGCCCGCATGCTGGCGCCAGGCGACGACCGCACCCGGTTCATCGAGACGCAGGGCGCGGAGATCACCGGCTACGTCGTGAAGGTCGAGCAGGGTGGTCACCCGGAGACCGCGAACTGCGGGAACCTTACTCTCAAGTTCACCGATACGCACATCACGGTCGCGGTGGGCCCGACCACGGACCTGACGACGACCCTGATCGTCGAGGTCACCCCTTGGTGGCGGCAGGAGATGAAAAAGCATGGCATCGACTGGAGCACGCCAACGCTGAATCAAACGCTCACGGGAAAGAAAGTGAAATTCACGGGCTGGCTGCTGTTCGATGTCGATCACATCAAGGAGGCGACCAACACTCAGCCGGCCCATGCGCCGAAACCGCCATGGAGGAGGACGGTTTGGGA
>VBNY01000423.1 GCA_005877705.1 Gammaproteobacteria bacterium | reverse complement strand
GACGCCGACGAGTTCGGCAACGCCGCTTTGCAGCTGCTTCTCGCGGCGCGCCCAGCGCTGCAGGGTCTGGCTCTTCTCGGCTTCGAGTTCCTGGCGCATGCGATAGAAGGCGCCGTACACCGCTTTGAGCTTGTGCGCGAACTGCGAGGAGGTCAGGTAGTCGTACACCGCCTCCATCTTTTCGCCTTTGCCCGCAGAGACGAGCCGCTGTTTATGCAGATCGAGGAGCCCGGCGCGCAGAACGGCCGCCAGCTGCAGCGCGGTCGTCCATGAGGTGACCCAGACTTCCTCGTGCAGGCCGAATAGTTGGCCAGCGTCCCAGTCCTTGGGCAGCGCGGTCCCGGTAATGACCAGCACGCCCACATCTGCGCCGCAGCCGCGCATGTCCTCTTTGAGCTTCGTGACCCACTGCGCGCTCCAATCCTTGGCGCGCTTGGCTTCCCACAGCAAAATGCCAGCGATCTGGCCGCTGCGTGTCGTGATGCGGTGCACGACATCGCCACCTCGCGCGCCTTTCTTTACTTCCTCGATTGTGTCCAGCGGGAAGGCCCGTTCGAGGCCGCTCTCGAGCGTCAGCTCCAGCACTTCGCCTTGCAGTTGCTGCGAGCTCTGGTGCCCCTTGCGTTGCGCCTCGAGCAGTTGGGCGTTCACGTCATCCAGGCGCTTCTGCAGGTCCGCTTTGTCGAGTTCGGCACGCTCGCGTTCTTGGGCGCGCACTCGCGCCTCGAGCTCTGCGCGCCCCGCGTCGAGCTTGCGGGCCACTTCGATCCCCAGCGCCTCGGCTCGGTCCTGCAGTGCGGATTTCTCTTTGCGCAGTGACAGCTCGGCCGAGCGCAACTCGGAGATCAGTTGGCTCTTCTGCGCCAGCTGTTGCTCGAGCGCCTGCCGATCCGCGGCCAGCTGCGCCGCCATGGACCGCTCGGCGAGCGCACGCACGTCCTGCAGCGCCTTGGCATGCCCGTCCGTCTGTTCTTTCAGCAACTGCTGCAGCTGCGCGTTCTCATTGTGCAGAGCTTTGTCCCGCTGAGCTGCGATTTGCTGCGCGTGCTTGTGGGCTTCGGCGCGCTCGACTTCTCGCACTGCCTCCAATGCGCCCTCCGTGGACTGTTCGAGTTGCTCGAGCGCTTGCTTGGCGAAACCCTCCTGCAGGCTGAACTTGGAGGCGCACTTCGGGCAGGTAACTCGGGTATCAAGAGGCAAGAACAATTGTTGGGTGACTTCAGACTCTTTCGACACTTCAGTGGCCCTCCAGCGCCACACCGCGCAAGGCAATCTCCTTGCTGGAGGTTACCATGGCTTGAATCGCCTGGCGGTCTGCAGCCGGCGATATCCGCGCCGGGGGCGGGATTTCTTCCACGGTTGACGCGGCCGTTGCAATTCGAGGCCAGCGACCTGCGGCCGGACGCCACTCCCCGCCAATGATCCTCATCACGATGTGCGCGTGAAGAATTTCAGCTTTGGATCCCGGGCCACGACCCAATTTGCACACGCGGCGCCGATCGTTGCCAGCAGGATGAGGGATTTGCTGAAATCCACTCGTGTGAGGAGTACGGCGCAAATCATCACGCCCACGACCGGAAGGATCACCCCGCCCGGGAGGCGGAACGCAGCGGCTGCGGGCTGCGCCCGGCGCAGCACTGGAACCGCGGCACACACTGCAGCGTAAAAGAGCAGCCGTGACACGGCCGACAGCGTGACGTTCCAGGAGAAGCTCG
>VBNY01000422.1 GCA_005877705.1 Gammaproteobacteria bacterium | reverse complement strand
CGGCGCACGAACGCCGGACATCGCCGTCGGGAGCACCCAGGCACGCTCCACCCGCGAAGTCGCAGACGCTGTGCTCGCGAGACTGGCGCAAACCAACCCCGGCTAGAAGCCTGGCACGAAGCAGCCGGCAAAAGTCACGCCTTTTGCCGGCGGCAGCGGAGCTACAGTCCGAAAAAGGGCCGCAGGCTGCCGCAGGCCACTTTTTCCAATTGATCAGCAGACTGCCGCCGCCCGCCCGGCCGCCGCGGCCGGCAGCACGCTCGCCGCGCGCTCAAGCGCCAGCGCCAGGTCGCGCTGCAGATCCTCGAATGCCTCGATTCCGACCGACAGCCTGATGAGCCCATCGACCAGCCCGGCCTTCAAGCGCGCGCCCGGATCCATCGCCGCGTGAGTCATCGTGGCCGGGTGCGCCACCAGGCTCTCGACTCCGCCGAGCGATTCGGCGAGCGAGAAACATTCGAGCTCGGCTACGAATGCCCGCACGCCCTCGTGCCCTCCTGCGATCTCCACGCTCACGATTGCTCCAAAACCACGCTGTTGCCGGCGCGCAAGCTCATGCCCCGGATGGCCCGGCAATCCCGGGTAGTACACGCGTTTGACCCCCGGTTGCCCGTTGAGCCATTGCGCCAGGCCCAGCGCGTTGCGACCGTGGTGATCGAGCCGGGCATGCAGCGTGCGCAGCCCGCGCAGAGTCATGAAGCTGTCGAAGGGCGCACCGGTCACGCCGAGACAGTTGGCCCACCACAGGAGCTGCTCGTGATGCGCCTGGTCGCGCGCGACCACGGCACCGCCGACCACATCGCTGTGGCCGTTCAGATACTTCGTAGTCGAGTGCACGACCAGATCCGCTCCGAGCGTGAGCGGCTGCTGCCACGCCGGCGACAGGAACGTGTTGTCCACCACGACCAGCGCGCCACTCGCCTTTCCCCACCCCGCGAAGGTCTCGATGTCGGTAATGCGCAGCAGCGGATTGCTGGGAGTCTCGATCCACAACAGCGCGGTCGGCTTGGCCAACGCCGCCCGCACCGCCGCCTCGTCGGCGAAATTGACGAACTCGACTTCCCGCTCGCCGCGCCGGTGCCACGCATCGAACAGACGGTACGTGCCGCCATAGCAGTCGTGAGGTGCAACGATGCGGGCACGCGCGGGGATCAGATACCCAACCAGCGTGATCGCTGCCATGCCGGTTGCGGTCACCACCGCGCCGTGGCCCAGCTCCAGCTGCGCGAGCGCGCCGGCGAGCAGGTCGCGCGTCGGATTGCCGGAGCGGGTGTAGTCGTAGCCGCGCTTCTGGCCGAAGCCGCGGAAAGCGAACGTCGATGTCAGATGAATCGGCGGAACGACGCACCCGGTGGGGTCGTCGCACTCGATGCCGGCCCGCACCGTCTGCGTGACCTGACTCGGCGTGACGGGGGTTGATTTGTTGCTCATCCGACGCTCCCGAGCGCCGCTGTGAATATGCCGCGCAATTGATCCGATTCCTTGAGAAAGGCGTCATGTCCGTAGAGGGAGGAGATTTCATGCAGCCGCGCCGCCGGCAGCCGCGCGACCAGGCCGCGCATGTCCGCCAGAGGCACGAGTTGGTCTTCGCGGATGGCGACGGCCGTCGTGGGCACGAATACCCGGCTCGCATCCACGCGGTGCAGGTCGATCGACTCCGACAGACAGACAAATGATTCCGGCCGGTAGCGCCGCGCATAGTCGCTACCGCGTGCGAACAGGTACTGCTCGACCGGAAACACGAAGCGCGCGTCACTGACGGCGGGGGCGCCGCCGAAGCGCGCGGCGAATTCCTCCGAGCTGCGGTAGCTCGCCATCGCCAGTGCGCGCGCGAGCTGCAGGCCGTCCGCCGCGCGCCCACAGTCCGCCGCGAAGCGCACGATCCGCCGCTGCACGCTGCGCCAGGCAGTCGCCATTGGATGCGCTCGATCCGCGGCACAGATGACGAGCAGATGGCCGACCCGCTCCGGGTAGCGCTCTCCAAAGGCGAGCGCGACCATGCCGCCGTAAGAGCCGCCGGCGATGGCGCGCAGCGATTTGAGCCCGAGTTGATTGAGGAGGCGCACGAGCACCTCGGCCTGGTCGTAGCTCGAGATGCTGGGGAATTCGCTTGCCGCGGCGGCCGCAGAGTCTGCCGCCGGGCCGGTCGAGTCCCCGCTGCCCCCCAGGTAATCGAAGCTGAGGATGCGAAAGCGGTTGGCATCCAGGGCCCGCGCCGGGCCGACGACCTCCGACCACCAGCCCGGCTGCGAGGGCTCCTCGGTCAGGCAGACACGGCGGTTGGCAGAGATACCCCCCAGGGCGCACACCACGGGCGCGTTTGCGGGCCCGACATGTCGCCGGGGATCTCGAGAACGCCTTCCCGCGCGAGCGCTTCCGGGGCGGGCGCAGGATGAGGCACGACTTGCGGTCGCGGTGTGACCGGGATCGTTTCGAGGGAGGCATTCATCAACGGGCTCCGCAATCACTGGCACGGTCTCACCGGCCTCCTGCGGAGCACCCGCCAGAACTGACGGGTTTGTCGCGTCCATCCCCGAAACGCCTTGCAGGGCGGGCCGAGGCTACGCAGACCGCTCATCTGTCGATGCCTGCCTAAGCAGGCAGGAATCGCAGGAGTTGGCACCTTTCCAGGCTGGTTAGGTCCTGGCGGTTGCCCCGGCGTCTAAGGGCCTTATCCCTCAGCCGGTCTCGATGAGTGACGGTAAGTCTATGATGTGCGTACGCAACACGTCAAGGCGCGGTACTTCGCCCGCGCGGGCCGTTGAACAGACGCGGCCCGGCCGCCGCTGGCCCGCCGCCGGCGCCTATGCTAATGTACTAGCACGCTATTACATTGGTCTGGCATGAAAACCCACCGCAACCTCACACCCCGCCGGGAGGCGCTCGCCGAGCGCAACCTGTACGCCGCAGTCGCTGCGCTGCGCACGCCGGATGAATGCCGTGCGTTCTTCCGCGACTTGTGCACGCCCGCCGAGCTGCAGGCGATGGCGGATCGCTGGGCGGTCGTGGACTTCCTGCAGCGCGCCGTTCCCTACCGGGAGATTCACCGCATCACCGGCGTGAGCGTCACGACCATTGGGCGCGTCGCCCGGTTTCTCGCCGCCGGCAACGGCGGCTACCTCATTGCGGCCGACCGCTTAGCGCAAGCGCGCGGCGAGCAGGTGGTGCGCCATGGATGAGATGCGACCGAAGCTCGCGGTACAGGCGATGGATGAGATGCGCCTCAAGCTCGCCGTACAGAAGTCCGGCCGGCTGACTGAGCCCTCGCTCGAGCTGTTGGCGCACTGCGGCCTGAAGCTCTCGCGCGGCAAGGATCAGCTCATGGGCTTCGGCGAGAACATGCCGCTGGACGTGCTGTTCGTGCGCGACGACGACATTCCCGATCTGGTTCAGGAAGACGTCTGCGATCTGGGTCTCGTCGGTCTGAACGTGCTGGAAGAGAAACGCCTGGAGCTCCGCGCGCGCGGACACACTGCGCGCTTTCAGCAGGTGCGTACGCTCGATTTCGGCCGCTGCCGCCTGTCGCTCGCAGTTCCCGAGGGAACTACGTACGAGGGCGCGCGCTCGCTGCGCGGCCGGCGCGTCGCAACCACCTATCCGTTCCTGCTCGAGAAGTATCTGCGCGAGCG
>VBNY01000185.1 GCA_005877705.1 Gammaproteobacteria bacterium | reverse complement strand
GCGAAATCGCGCGTATAGACCACTTTGAGGTTGCGCAGCACGCTGAAGGTGGTGCTGCTGGCGCCGAAGTCGACGACCGCGATGGCGCGATCGATGCCGCCGTCCGGCATCTGGTGCGTCATCAGCTTGCAGGCGTTCTCGAGCGCGAACGCCTCGACGTCGACGATCTTCGCGCTGAGTCCCGCGGCTTTGACCGCAGCCTGGCGCTGCTCGACATTCTCGGTGCGCGTGGCCACGAGCAGCACGTCGTTGGTGTCAGGATCCTTGTCCGAGGGGCCGAGCACTTCGAAGTCGTAGCTCACCTCGTCCATGGGGAAGGGGATGTACTGGTCGGCCTGCATCTCGACCTGCGACTCGAGGTCGTTCGCGCGCAGCGCGCGCGGCATCTGGATCACTTTGGTGATCGCGGCATCGCCGCTGATGGCAACGGCGACCTCGCCGCTCTTGGCGCCCGCGCGCTTGACCGCACGGCGGATAGCCTCACCGACCGCCTCTGCATCCACGATGGCCTTCTCGTTGATGGCATTCTGGGGCGTAGGCTCGGCCGCATACGCTTCGACGCGATACTGCCCGCCCGCCATCGCCAGCTCGATCAGCTTCACTGACGAGGTGGTTATGTCAAGTCCCAGAAGCGGCCGGTATCGACGCTGGAAGAGGAACATTTTTATTCCTTTTCAGGATGTTACGCCTGAAAATGACCGCCGCGTATAAGTTTCCGCATCACTATATATCAGCGCAAAGTTAAATTGAACGTGAGCGGGCTCACGGATCGGCACCGTGCTGCACCGCGAGCTTTGCCAACTGCGCGAACTGCCAAAGGCGTCACGCGCGGCGCCAGCCACGACGATGGTCAACGAATCTCGCTTCGCCTGGTCCAAGCACCACTTTAGGAGACGGTTGCAGCCATCGCGGGAGCCAAGGGGCAGGTGCACTGTTGCCGGGTTTTCGGTCGAACTCACTCTTGCACGCGTGTGGTCCACGGCGCTGGAGTACGTTAACGTTCGAACCGGCAACCCCGCTGTCATAGGCACATGCGTCCCGTAGACCGGAGGCTTTGCGTCCCCACCTTTCGGTGAGTTTGCCTTTGAAACCGCGGCTACTATGCATAGCCCTCGTGATGAGCGCAAGCAGAGAGAGTTGTTTTCTGTGAAATGGAATTACTTTCGAATCTCGATCATCGCCGCCGCGAGTGTGATGTTGGTCACACTTCTCGGCGGCTACGCGCTGGCGTGCAGTTACGTGTACCTGGCGCCCTCGTTACCCTCCACCCAGGCGATGCGTACCCTGGAGTTGCAGGTGCCACTGCGCGTGTATACGCGCAGCGGCGCGCTGATCGCGCAGATCGGCGAGCAGCGGCGTATTCCGGTCACCTACGAGCAGATCCCGGAGCTCGTCAAACGCGCGTTTCTCGCGGCGGAGGATGACCGTTTCTTCGCGCACCACGGCATCGATTACCTCGGTGTCGTGCGTGCCGTGCTCGTCGACCTGATCTCGGGCGACAAGACACAAGGAGCGAGCACGATCACGATGCAGGCGGCGCGCAACATGTTTCTGACACTCGACAAGACATATCGCCGCAAGCTGCAGGAAACCTTCGTCACCTACGAGATGGAGCACGAGTTCACCAAGAGCGAGATCTTCGGGCTGTACCTCAACGTCATCTTCTTCGGCCAGCGCGCCTATGGGGTCGCCGCGGCCTCCGAGACGTTCTTCGGCAAGCCCCTCGATCAGCTCACGGTGGCCGAGGCGGCCACCATCGCCGGCATACCCAAGGCCCCGTCGCACTACAACCCGATCGTCAATCCGCAGCTCGCCACCGGCCGCCGCTCGTACGTTCTGCGCCGCATGCGCGAGCTGGGCTTCATCGACGCCGCGACCGCGGACGCCGCCAACAAGGAGCCCATGCAGGCGCGCACGCATGCGCCGCTGTTCGACGTGGAGGCTCCCTACATCGCGGAGATGGCGCGGCTCGAGCTGCGGCAGCGCTTCGGTCCGACGGCCGAAAGCTCCGGCTACAAGGTGGTCACCACGATCGACGGCCGGCTGCAGGCGGCCGCCAACCGCGCCGTTCGCATCGGACTCATCGAATACGACCGCCGTCACGGCTGGCGCGGACCCGCCGGGCATGTCGAGCTCGCCAAGGCCAAACCCGAGCAGCTCGATGAGCTCGTGGACGAGTACGCCTCGGTCGGCAATCTCTCCCCGGCGGTCGTGGCTTCGGTGGCCGGCAAGAGCGCGCGCGTGTACGTCAAGACGCGCGGCTTTGCGCAGATCGAGTGGGACGGCCTGTCCTGGGCGCGCAAAGTGGCCGGCAACGAAGCGCCGGGACCCGCGCCGAAGAGCGCCGACGACGTGCTGGCGCGCGGGGACGTGGTCTATGTCGTCGCTGATCCTTACGGACACGCACAGCTCGCGCAGGTGCCCGAAGCGCAGAGCGCTCTCGTCGCGCTCGACCCGGACGACGGCAGCATCGCCGCGCTCGTCGGCGGGTTCGATTACTTCACCAACAAGTACAACCGCGTGATCCAGGCGAAGCGCCTGCCGGGCTCGGGGTTCAAGCCGTTCCTGTATTCGGCCGCGCTGGAGAACGGCTTCACGCCGGCGAGCGTGCTGCTCGATGCGCCGTTCGTGCTCGAAGGCGCGGGCCTCGAGCAGGCATGGCGGCCGGAGAACTCGAGCCGGCAATTCGGCGGGCCCACGCGGCTGCGCGAGGCGCTGGTGCGCTCACGCAACCTCGTTTCGATCCGTCTGCTGCGCGAGCTGGGCACCGGGTACGCGATCGACTACATGGCGCGCTTCGGCTTCGATCCGCGCATCCTGCCGCAAAACCTTACGCTGGCGCTCGGCACGCTGCAGGCGACGCCGCTGGAGATCGCCACTGGCTATGCGGTATTCGCCAACGGCGGCTACCGCGTGCAGCCGTATTTCATCGATCGCATCGAGAATGCCGCCGGGGAAGTCGTGTGGCACGCCGCGCCGCGCGTCGTCTGCGATGAATGCCAACACCCGGTGAGCCTGAGCGATGTGCCGCTGTCGGGCAGCCCCGATGAGGCTCTGCGCAATGCGGACGCGGTGCGCGGCGGCCCCGGCCCGCTGCCGCCGGAGCAGCTTGCCACGCGCGTCATCAGCGCCCAGAACGCCTACATCATGGCGGACATGATGGGGGACGTGATCAAGCGCGGCACCGGGCGGCGCGCGCTCGCCCTCGGGCGCAGCGACATCGCCGGCAAGACCGGCACCACCAACGAGGTGAAGGACACCTGGTTCAACGGCTTCACGCGCAACCTCGTCGCCACGGTCTGGGTCGGCTTCGACCAGGAGCGCCCGCTCGGTGAGAGCGAGGAAGGCGCCAAGACGGCGCTGCCGATCTGGATTCACTTCATGCGCGAGGCGCTCAAGGGCGTCCCCGAGCGGCAGCGCCCGATGCCGGACGGCCTGGTCACGCTGCGCATCTCGCCGCAGAGCGGCGCGCTGGTGAGCGCCGAGAATCCCGACGGGGTTCCGGAGATCTTCATGGCGGAGCACCTGCCCGCGAGCGGCGACCAGGGCTCGATGGCGCAGAGCGCCGAAGGGCAGCCGGGTGCGGAACCGATTTTCTAGTGCGCGTGCCGCGCCGTTGACGAGCGGACAACAACATGAGCAAGAAACATCCGACGCGGGACGAGCACCTGAGGCGCGCGCTGGCGCAGGAAGCCGCGCGCATCATGGCCGAGCACGGCATCCGCGACTTCTTCGCGGCCAAGCGCAAAGCCGCGGAACGCCTCGGCGTCACGGACGGCGCCGCCGTGCTGCCGAAGAATACCGAAATCGAGGTCGCTCTCGCCGAATACCAACGCCTGTTCGGCGGCGAGTCGCACGCGGAATCGCTGCACGCTCAGCGCCGCGCGGCGCTGAGCGCCATGCGCTACCTGCGCGAGTTTGAGCCTCGCCTGGTCGGTGCCGTGCTGAGCGGCACGGCCACCGAGCACTCGGAGGTGCAACTGCACCTGTTCGCGGACCGCGCCGAGTCGGTGACCCTGAAGCTGATGGACGATCGCATCCCGCACGAGGTCACGGAAAAACGCGTGCGCATGAACGCGGAGCGGCTGCTCGCCTATCCCGGCGTACGCTTCGCGATGGACGATCAGGCGATCGACGCGACCGTTTTCCCGACCGACGGCATTCGCCAGGCGCCGGTGAGTCCGGTGGACGGCCGGCCGATGCGCCGCGCGAGCGCCCTGGAGGTCGAGGGGTTGTTATCCATGGGCGCGCCGCTCACACCCTCTTCGTGATGTCGATGTAATCGCGGCGCGTCGGGCCAGTGTACAGCTGCCGCGGCCGCCCGATGCGCATCGCGGGGTCGGAGATCATCTCCTGCCAGTGGGCAACCCAGCCCACCGTGCGCGCGATCGCGAACATGACCGTGAACATCGAGCGCGGGATGCCGATTGCGCTGTAGATGATGCCCGAGTAGAAGTCGACGTTCGGGTACAGCTTGCGGGAGATGAAGTATTCGTCCTTGAGCGCGATCTCCTCCAGGCGCAAGGCCAGCTCGAGCAGCGGATTGTCGGGGCGCCCGAGCCGGACGAGCACCTTGTGGCACATCTCGCGGATGATCTTCGCCCGCGGATCGAAGTTCGTGGACACGCGATGGCCGAAGCCCATGAGCCGGAAGTGGCTCGACTTGTCCTTCGCCATGGCGAGATATTTGGCAATGTTGTCGACGCTGCCGATCTGCTCGAGCATCGACAGCACGGCCTCGTTGGCGCCGCCATGCGCCGGACCCCAGAGCGCCGACACGCCCGCGGAGATCGCCGCGTACGGGTTGGCGCCGGTGCTGCCCGCCAGACGCACCGTGGAGGTGCTGGCGTTCTGCTCGTGATCGGCATGCAGGATGAACAGCAGGTCGAGGGCCTCCGCCGCGACCGAGTCCACCTGGTACGGCTCGCACGGCACCGCGAACAGCATGTGCAGCGCGTTGCTGCAGTAACCAAGATCGTTGCGCGGATAGATGAACGGCTGGCCGAGGGAGTGCTTGTGCGCGGCGGCGGCGATCGTCGGGATCTTGGCGATGATGCGGTGAGCGAAGATCTCCCGCTGGCGCGGGTTATGGATATCCATCGTGTCGTGGTAGAACGCGGACATCGAGGCCACCACGGCCGACACCATCGCCATCGGGTGCGCGTTGTGGTGAAAGCCGTTGAAGAACCGCAGCAGCGTCTCGTTGATCATCGTGTGATAACGGATGCTGCCGCTGAACCCCTCGAGCTGCTTGCGGCTCGGCAGCTCCCCGAGCAGCAGCAGGTACGCGACCTCCATGAAGGAGCTCTTCTCGGCGAGCTGCTCGACCGGGTAGCCGCGATACAGCAGCACGCCGGCGTCGCCGTCGATATACGTGATGCGGCTCTCGGTCGCCGCGGTCAAGCCGAACCCGGGGTCGTAGGTGAACAGGCCCAGGTCTTTGTTGATCGAAGAGATGTCGACGACCGCCGGGCCGATCGTGCCGGTGCGCACCGGCAGCTCCGACTTGCGCTCGGTCGCACGATCGATGAGCTCGAACTGTTTCTCGGTCATTCCTGTGAGGCTTCCGTAACGAGGCTCGAGCGGCTCAAGGGGCGGCTCGAGCCGGCAAGCGCGAGCAAAAGAGGTTTACATGGACCGTGCGCCGAATCAAGGCGCAATCACTTCGTGAGCTTACGCGAACGTGCGTCTGCGGGGTCGGGCCGCGCGGCTCGCTTTCGGGGCAGCTTTACCCGCCGGTAGGACTCGGCCATGGCTTCTACGGATGGCCGCGCGCGCCGCACTGTTGGCAGGACGCAGCCGAGCGGTGCAGCCAAACTCCGCCTATTGAACGATTTTGACGTACTCGCCGGGCTTGGGCTCGCGGTTCGGATACAGACCGTTCAGCAGCTCCAGCTCCTCCTTCTTGAACTTCTCGACCGGCATGTCCTTCACGTAGTCCTCGATGCGCGTCTTGTCGGTCGCCTTGAGGATCTTCACCCGGTACGGCTCCGCGAGAGGAAATTCGGACGGCCGCAGATGGCGCATGGTCTGGATCGATGACATGAACAGTCCATCGTCGAGCGGCGCGCCTCCGGCGCTCGAGCGGCTCGCGCCGGCGAACAGGAACGCCTGTGTGTCCCGGTACAACACGCCCCAGCGGACCGGTCCCTCACCGCCATCGAGCGGCGAACCCGCGCGCGTGAGCAAAGAGTAGCCCTCCATGCCGTCGACCGAGAGTTCCTCGCCGCGAGCGAACGATGCGCTCTTGAGCTTCTGCAGCAGGAATTCGCGGGGCGATTTCTTCTCGGGCCGCTTCTCGAGCGTGAGCTGCATGATCGAGTCCTTCTTCTTGGTGTAGATGAAGAGGCGATCGCGCTGATTCTCCACGGTCCAGCCTTTCGGGAAGGCCATCGTGAGTTTCAGGTCGGCGTCGTAGAACCGGTTGTCGCGCACGATCCCCTGTTCGCGGCTCGAGCCGTACGGCAGACCGTCGATCGCCTGGAGGTACTGCTCGCGATTCACTGTCCAGCCGCCGGGCGGCTCGGTGCTGATGTTCGCGACGCCCTTGGCGGCCTGGACCTCGCGCTCGTCGGGGGCAGGGTGGTCGGAGAACACTCCGTGATAGACATTCGGCTCGCGCCCTTCCTCCTTCGCGCGGTTGATCTCGAAGCTCTCCTCGGCTTTGAATGTCCTGAAGACCTCCCCCATGGCCTCCGGCCGATAACCAGCCTTGGTGGCGAAGGTGAGCCCGAGGCGGTCGGCCTCCATCTCGTTGTCGCGGCCGTAGCCCTGCATCCAGGCGGTCGCGCCGAGGTTGGCCATCTCCGCGATCGCGGTCGAGCCCGTCGCGATGACGGCGGCCATCGCGCCCATTGACATGAGCACGCCGCGCGCCTGCTGGCGGGCGGGGTGACGCGCGACGTCATGACCCATCTCGTGTCCGAGCACTGCTGCCAGCTCGGCTTCGGAGTTCAAGTAGGCCAGCAGCCCGCGGTGCACGTAAACGTAGGAACCACCCGTGGTAAAGGCGTTCAGCTCATCGTCATCGAGCACGAAGAACTTGAAGTCCCAGTCGGCAATCGGGGTCTGCAGCGCGACGCGCGTGCCGACGCTCTGCACGTAATCCTGCAGGTGCTGATCCGCGTACAGGCCGTAGAACTTGATGACCTCTTCATGGATTTTCCGCGCGCTCTCCTGGTCACTCTTGGCGGAGCTCAGGACGACGTGGTGCTCGCCGGTCTGGGGATTCGTGGCGCAAGCCGCCAGGACCAGAACGGCGGCACAGGCGACGGCGTGTTTGCGGACCATTGCGCGACTCCCTCGGCGTTTGCAGCCTTCGGGCTCGGAAGGCCTTCAGGCATTTCCTTCAGGCAGGCTCGCAGAGCCCAGAGGGCTTATAGCTACGATCGAGCGCTGCGACAAGAAGTTCCGGCCCCGTGGGCGGCGGGAACGGTCTCCCGGGGAAGCCCAAGCTTGTCCGATCCGCGAGCGCGGCGCGCGCGCCTACTTCGGGGCTGCCGGAGTGCCGTACTTCTTGCGGAATTTGTCCACGCGCCCGGCGGTGTCGACGATCTTCTGCTTGCCCGTATAGAAGGGATGGCAGTTCGAGCACACCTCGACCTGCAGATCATGTCCCAGGGTCGAGCCCGTCTTGAACGTGTTGCCACACGTACAGGTCACGGTGATCTCTTTGTACTCGGGATGAATTGCGGCTTTCATATGGGCTCACTGCGGGCGGCGGAAGGGGCACACCGTATCATTGCGGCACGGGCCTGAAACTTAAAGGGCGCGGGAGTTTAGCGGCACAGTCTCAGTCCCTCAAGCGTCCTGTGAGGGCGCCGACACCTGCAAGCAGCCGTCCCTGGCGCCTCATCCGGCCCGTCCGTCCATGGGCGCTCGTTCGTCGCTTTCGCGACGAACCCTTATCCACAAAAGCTGTGGATAAATCTGTGGACGGCCCCGCCGGCCGACGCAGGATTTGGCTGGGATATTGCATATTTATGGCTATGGTTAAGAAATAGGCAGACCGTCATATCATTATAGATCAAGCACTTGCGTGCATCTTATTGAGCTACTTCATTGCTTTAGCGTGTAATACGCTCATTCTCCGATGGCGGAGGCGGGGCCTGTGAATAAAGCCGCTCAGCGTGGGCAGGAACGCCTCACTCGACCGTTGACAATCGAAAACCGCCGGGCGTTTTCGGGCTTTCCGGTACGAAGCTGAGCAGCACGTCGTTCAGGAACTGCAGGCCCCGCGGAGTCGCCCGGTAGCGGGTTCCCTGTCCGACGATCAAGCCTTTGCCCACCAGGGAGCTCACGGTCTTCGAGACTTCCTCCCAGTCAAGCCCGGTGCGCTCCGAGAACGAAGCCGTCTCGAATCCCTCCACCAGCCGCAGAGCGTTCAGCATGAACTCGAAGGGCCGCTCGCGCCGCGGGACGGCCTTGCGTGTGAGGCCCGACGGGGCTGCGGCCAGATAGCGCCGCGGCTCGCGCGGCTGGACGGTGCGCACGATGCGGCCGGAGGCCGGGAAGGTCAGTTTGCCGTGCGCGCCCGCGCCTACACCCAGATAGTCGCCGAATGTCCAGTAATTGAGGTTGTGCCGACACCGCCGCCCAGGCCGCGCGTACGCGGAGACCTCGTACTGCGCGAAGCCGGCGTCGGCCAAACGTCGACCGCACTCGGCGAGCATGTCAGCCGCAACGTCGTCCGCAGGCAGTAGCGGCGGCTGGGCGGCGAACACCGTTCCCTGCTCGATGGTGAGCTGGTAGTGCGAGACGTGCGCCGGCGCCAGCGCGAGCGCCTCTTGTACGTCGCGCGCCGCACCGTCTGCGCCCAGTTGTCGAGCCCCGCTGCATGCAGCTCTGCGGCGGCATGCCGCGTCTCGTCCGGAGAGTGAATCCGGCCGAGCGCCGTCAGCCGCTCCGGGTCAAAGCTCTGCGCCCCGAGCGAAATCCGGGTCACCCCGGCCGCCCGATACTCCTGGAAGCGGCCGCGCTCGATGGCTCCGGGGTTGGCTTCCATGGTGACTTCAACATCCGGGGCAACCGTGAAGTGGCGCCGCGCCGCGCCGAGCACCCGCCCCACGGCCTGCGCAGTGAACAGGCTGGGCGTGCCGCCGCCCAGGAAGATGCTGATCACTTCCCGACCGGCGACGTCCGCCGATTGGGCTTCGAGATCGCGCTCGAGCGCCTCAACGTAGTGATCCTCGGCCAGCTCGCCGTGCAGCGTGTAGGAGTTGAAGTCGCAATACGGGCACTTGCGCACGCACCAGGGGAAATGCACGTAGAGCGACAGCGGCGGTGTCGCGAGCCCGAACAAGGTCTTCCCGGTAGTCACTCGACGTTCTGCACCTGCTCGCGCGGGGCGCTGGCAAGCGATTGATCAATTAGAGAAATCACCCTCATTCGCCCTCGCTAGCTACGTACCCAGCTACAGGCGCCAGGCGGGGCGCCGGTACGACCACCATTTGCTCTACTCAAGGTACTGAGTAAAAATACTCAATATCGTGAGTAAAAAGAAGACCGACTTTCAGCGCCCCCAGGCCGCTGTGCTCGCCGAGCGACTCGCCGAGCCGCGCCGGTTCGTGCAGGTCGTGGCGGGCCCGCGCCAAGTGGGCAAGTCTACCTTGGTTCAGCAGGTCACCGCGGAACTGGGCGTGCCCGTTCGTTACGCCAGCGCGGACGAACCGACGCTGCGGGGCCC
>VBNY01000421.1 GCA_005877705.1 Gammaproteobacteria bacterium | reverse complement strand
CCGGCGCTTCCGAGCACAGCGAGCGGCGCGCCGCTCAGGACCGACGTTGACACCGGGACGTCGAGCAGCCTTTCTTCCCGGCGCTCCGCCGTGACGATCACTTCTTCTACGGTCGTGGACGCCGCCGCTCCCTCGCTGGGGGTCTCCGCCGCTCGCGCGGCCGCCGGCAGCAACAGCACCGCCGCGGCGGACATAGCAGCGGCCGACGCCAGAATCGATCGTCGAGCGCGGCCGTAGCGAACCCAAAGCGCGATAGCGTGACGCACCATTGCCGATAAACGCGACTCATTGACTTGCATCGCTGCCTCCCCGCTGTTGCCTGCGCGACACACTCGTTCGCACGCGTGGTAGTTGTTGCTTGCCAGTTCGAGCCGCCCGCGGTGCGACTCGTTGCGTCTACTTAGTAAAACGTTACACTACAGGCGTTGAAACGTTACACCACCCGCGTGCTCGCTGTAAAGGGATCGGCGCGAGTGCGGCAACCACGTAAGGCGGGTCGCGCGCGGGGCAGCGCTGGGCGGTGTATTTGGTCGGGTATTGAGGGGGGACATGAGGTGCGTGCGGCAAGCCTCGCGCGGTTCTCGACAACGCTGAGTTTCGGCGCTCCACGGGTGTTGTCTGAAACACACACGCTGGCGGCGGTTGGGGCTGGCGTGAGAGTCCGACGATGCCTGGGGGGTCGGGGCGCATGGCGACCGTAAAGGACATCGCCGCCGCGGTTGGCGTTTCGGTTGCGACCGTCTCCAACGTCCTCAACGACAGACCTAACGTCGGTCGCGCCAACCGCCAGAAGGTGCTGCGCGCCGCCAAGCTGCTGGGCTATCGACCAAATCGCTCCGCACAGGCCATGCGCACGGGACGCACGCGCGCGATCGGTCTCGTGCTGCCGGATCTGACCAACCCGTTCTTCCCCGAGCTCGCTCAGGCAGTCGAGAACACGGCGCGCAGTTTGGGTCTGCTGGTGTGCCTCATCGACAGCCAAGGGAGGGCGGATGGTGAGTCGGATGGGTTCGCGCTGCTCATGCAGCATGCCGTCGACGGAGTCATCTGGTGTCCGCTCGGGCCGCGGTTGCCGGCCAACCTCAAGAACCTGGCGCGTCCCGTGGTGCTGATCGACCGTCCTAGGCCGGGATATCCCGTCGTCCATTCGGACTACAAGATGGGTGGGCGGCTGCTCGCGCAGTATGCCTTGCGGATGGGACATACGCGGGTCGGCTTGCTGTCCGGGCCGCCGAATATCGAAAGCGCCCGACAGCGGAGCGACTGTTTCGTCAACGCTTATCCGCGAACGATCAAGATTGCGTGGGAAGTCAGCGTGGGATTCGATGGCGTATTGACACCCGATGCCGTCGACGCGCTCGAGCGGCGCAGAGGCGCGACGCTGATTGTTGCGGGCAACGACCTCATCGCTATCAGCGCGATGCGCTGCCTGGGGGAACACGGCGTGAGCGTGCCCGGGGACGTATCGATCACCGGCTTCGATAACATCCGCTGGACGGACGTCGTCACCCCGCGCCTGACGACGATCGCTCAACCCCTCGGCGCCATTGGCGCCAAGGCGGTCGAATTGGTGCAGGAGCGAATGTCAGGCGAGAGGATCCGTAGTCGCCGCACCATCTTCGACGTGGCGCTCATCGAGCGCGACTCGGTGAGGCGCATTGGACAATCGAGGCCGGCCGCGTGATGCCGATCGCCTTGCCATGTCCATGATCAGTCGTGCCCCGTAAATGGAGGAATCAGTATGGCGAGCACCCCCCGTATTGCGG
>VBNY01000409.1 GCA_005877705.1 Gammaproteobacteria bacterium | reverse complement strand
CGCCGCTTCCGTTGGCTAGCGCCGGATAGCGGCTGTAGTACACGCCCGAGCCGTCGCGCGCCCAGGACACGCCCCAGAATTTCGTGAAGCGCAGGCTTTCGGGAGAATCGCTGCCGTTGTGCACGCTGCGGAATCTCCACACCTGCCAGTCCGTGCCGCCATCGGAAAGCGCATACGCGACCACATCGCCCTTCGGGCTCGGCGTGAAGTCCGAGAGCGCCACGGTCGCATCCTGGCGCACGGTGTTCGGATCGAAGAGCGCGCGCCCGGGTGAATCGAGGGTGTCGGAGGCAAACAGCACGCTCTGATTCTGCTTGCCGTCGTTGTGCAGGAAGAAGTACCGGCCGCCCTCCTTCACCGGGACATCGAAGCGCTCGTAATTCCACAGCTGCGTGAGCCGCTGCTTGACCCAGGCACGGTGCGCAATGGCTTCGAGCTGCGGCTGCGACAGGCGGTTTTGCGCCTCCACCCACTGCCGCGTTGCCGGCGCGTCCAGATTCTCGAGCCAGCGGTACGGATCCTCGACCTTGATGCTGCCGAATTCTTCCGCGACATTGACCCGTGCGGTCACCGGATACACTAGCGGAGTGCTCGCCACCGGTGGCAGTCCCACTGCGATATCGGTGCTCGTGCGCATCGGTGTGGGGCCCGGACCGTTACCCGGAAACGGCTCCGGAGTGCCGAACTTGGCGCCCGCGCAGGCGGCGAGCAGACACACGGCGCACGAGGCAACAGCATGCGGCACGTAGCAGTGGAGGTTCCGTGCATGCATACACGACGGTCCAGCGTTTCTTCGATATGCAGCTGGGCGGCGCAAGAGGCTGACGCAGAATACGTCAGTCTCGCGTCACGGAAATTTGATCTTGCCGCCGCCTGCGGCAGGACCCGGCCCCGGCCCGATATTGCCCGCTCCGACATCGGGCACGACGATGCGCGAGGCGGCTTCCCGGCGCAGCTCGCGGGCCTCGTCGATCGCCTGCTCCAGCGCGACCTTGACGCCTTCGGGAAACTTCTTCAAAGCCTCCTCGAGCGTGCGCGCCTCGATCTCGAACACGAGCGGCAGAACGCCCGCCGGCGTCAGCAGCTGCGTCTGACCGGAGAACAGGACCGGCCGCGTGTTATCGACCCCCCCCTCGACGGTCACGGGTGTGAGGCGGCGGATCGTGCCGGCGCGGCGATCGGTAAAGATCTCCTCCCGGTACAGCCCGGCCGGGTCGAGTCGCACGTCCGGAAGGTCGCCTTGCGCTGCCATGGGGCTCCAATCGCGTTCCTTTAGACGAGCTCCATTGTACACAGCGCTAAGGCACCCCAAGAAATCAAGCGTAGAGTCTAAAGGCGCTCCAGAGCTTCGATGAACGGCCGGTCGGCTTCCAGGATGTCCTCTTCCAGGAGCCGCGCGGGCTCCACCCACTTCAGGCGCTGCCCATCGAGGCCCCGAGGCTCACCGTCGAAGCTCTCTACGATCCACATAGAAAGCTCGACATCGTGCTCGCCGTACGAGTGACTGAGGCGCATGAATGGCCGGCTCGCCGTTACCACGACCCCGAGCTCCTCGCGCAGCTCTCGTGCGAGCGCCTGAGCCTCGGATTCCCCCGCGGCTACCTTGCCGCCCGGAAACTCCCAGCGTCCGGCCATGTGTTTGCCCGCAGGCCGCTGCGCGATGAGCACGCGGCCGTGGCGATCGTGCAGCGCCGCCGCTACGACCAAAGTGACAGGTTTGTGAGTCAAACGCGCTCCTGACGGGCAGCGCCTCATCATCAAGTGCCGAAAGGGGCTTTCGGGCCTATTCCACGCTCGACAGCGCGCCGTGGCAGTGCTTGTACTTCTTCCCGGACCCGCAAGGGCACGGCTCGTTGCGTCCGATCTTGCGCTCGCCACGCACGAACGTGCCTTGCGGCTCGGCAGGCGGGGGCGGCGGGCCGGGCCGGGCGCCCGCGCCGCCACGGGGCTGCGATGGGCCGGCCGCCGCGGCCGCTCGCACTGCGGCGGCGGCGGATTCGGCGGGTTCCTCTGCGCCGTCGGCCGTCAACAGCGAATGCGCTTCCGCGTGCTGTGCCTGAAGAGCGCGCATGAGACGGCGGCGGCGCTCCTCCTCCTCGCGGTCGATCTCCTCCTGGGTGCGCACCTCGATCTTCGTGAGCAGCGATACGGTCTCGAACTTGACGCGCTCGAGCATGGCCGCGAACAGCTC
>VBNY01000408.1 GCA_005877705.1 Gammaproteobacteria bacterium | reverse complement strand
AGAACCTGTATCACGAAGCGTCATGGGGCGCGCTCACGGAGCGCGGTTATCTGTGGGGCGTGTTCATCTGGAACATGTTTGATTTCTGCAGCGACTCGCGCCGCGAAGGCGACCTGACGGACATCAACGATAAGGGCCTCGTCAGTTACGATCGGCAGACCCGCAAGGACGCGTTCTACTTCTACCGCGCCAATTGGAGCACTCACCCGACATTGCATCTGGTTGGACGGCGCTACACAGACAGGCCCTACGCCGTACTTGACGTCAAGGCCTACAGCAATGCGCCACAGGCCAGGCTATGGCTGAATGGCAGCGATCAGGGCGTCGCGCCGTGCGTGGGCGGAATCTGTCTCTGGCGCTCCGTGCGTCTGGTCCCGGGTCGGAACGAGCTGCGCGCGAGCGCCGAGGTCGCCGGATCGATCGTCAGCGACTCGCTGCAATGGACGTTTTCCGGGTCGCCCGCAATCGTTCGAATCAAGGCCGGCGACATGTCCGGTTACGTGTCGCGGGACAACCAGCGCTACGGCTCCGACATGTACTTCAGCGCAGGCGACGGCAGAGGCGCCAATCCGCCCGATACGCCGCCGGACAAACGCATTGCCGTGGCCGCCGATGATCCGCGACTATACGGCAGCTTCAGGGAAGGGGAGTTTTCCTATCGTGTCCCCGTGCCCAATGGACGTTACCGGATCGTCCTCAAGTTTGCAGAGCCCTCGGCGGGGGCAGCCGCCGAGCGCGTCTTCGATGTGGATGTCGGCGGTGCGACGGTGTTGAAGTCGTTTGATGTGTTCGCGGCAGCCGGCGACAAGCTCAAGGGCGTGGATCGCGCCTTCGACGCCACGGCCAGCGACGGCAACCTTCAGATCGCCTTTCGACCGCTCAAGGGCAAAGCGCTCGTATCGGCGCTCGCGATCACGCCGCTTGACCGGTAACTGGAGACCCATGCTCCTCCACGGTTGGTTCATCCCGATAGCTGTTGAACGAGGGCCCGAACCGTCGCTCGCGCTCCCCGCACGAGCAGGCTCTGGAGCTGCCTCGCGAGGGCCGCGCGGAATGCGGGATGATTCCGCAATGGCTCCCCAAATACCTCCGACAGCTCGAGCAAGGCGCCGACGAATTGCTCCGCATCGGCACCTCGTAAGTCAGCAATGGCCGCTAATCGGCCGGCGAGCGGATCGTCAACAACGTAACGCCCACCGGATTCATCCCTGCCGAGTGCATAGCGGATCCAACCTGCTATCGCGAGCGCGAGCCCATCGAAAGGCAACCCCCTTTCGAGAAGGCTCTGAGCAGGCTCGAGCAGCCTCTGTGGAAGCTTCTGCGACCCATCCATCGCGATCTGACTCAGCTGATGTCGCAGCGCCGGGTTCGCGAATCGCCTGAGCAACGCTGCCTGATAGGCTTGCAGATCGAGTCCCGGGGCCGCTGGGACGGTCGGCGCGAGTTCCGCGCGCAGCAGGTGCTGCACCAGGGCGCGAAAGTCCCGGTCCGCAATGACCTCATGCACGAAGCGAAAGCCTGCAAGGCTGCCAAGATAGGCAAGGGTGGAATGGCTGCCGTTCAGGAGACGGAGCTTGGCAAGCTCGAACGGGCGAACGTCGCTCACGAGCTGCGCACCGGCGACTTCAAACCGTGGCCGTGGTCCGCCGAAGCGGTCCTCGATAGTCCATCGGCTGAACGGCTCCGTCACCACAACCGCATCGTCGCAGCAACCCAACACCTCGGCGACCGCGGCAATGTCCTCGGGAGTCGTCGCCGGCACGATCCGATCGACTACCGTCGAAGGGCATGCGAGCTCGCGTTCGATCCAGTCGGCAGTCGCGGGATCCGTGCGAGAGGCGAAGTCGAGAAGGACGCGCTTAAGAACGCGACCGTTCTGCGGAAGGTTATCGCAAGACAGAAGGGTCAGTGCGGTAGCGCCGCGCAGCCGCCTCTGTCGCAATGCCTCGGTGAGAAGGCCTACCGCGGTGCGGGGAGTAGAGGGTGCGGCCAGATCATGTGCGATGTCGGGATGCTCCGTGTTCAACCCACCGGCGGCATCCCGGCAATAGCCTTTTTCGGTGACTGTCAGGGAAATGATATGCGTCGCAGCGCGCGCCATCACCGCGATCGCTGCCGCAGGATCGTCGGGCGCGACCAACACATCGGCGACCGTCCCGATGATTCGGAGTCGCTCGCCCTCCGAGGCGCGCTCAACCACGGTGTAGAGGCAATCCTGCGGCACAAGATGCTCGCGCACAGTGCGCGACCGACATGAGATTCCCACGCTGCGCCAGTTACCACCGGTTCTCGCAAGGACGTCATCCAGGATGGCCGCCTGATGCGCCCGGTGAAATGCGCCGATCCCCAGATGCACGATGCCGACGCCGTGTTGCTGTCTGTCGTACACGGGGCGTTGAATGTGGCCCGGCAAAGCCGCGAGCAGCTCTGCCCGCAACCGCGCGCTCATGGACATTGTCGCCCGCCGTCGAGGACTGCTTGAGTTCGACTGGAACGAGCGGCCGAAGCAGGGGCGTTACAGTGGCATCATGGCGCGCGGGGATCGAGAGCAAGGCGCGTGTATCGTCGTTGAATCCCACGGTGTTGTAAAAGCCCGCCGTCTCGGTCGCACGCTCGCGGAAGCGGCGCATGCCCTCCGGGCTATCGTGAAACCACCAGGGCGGACCGAGTTTGAGCGCGGGATAGTGGCCAGCGAGAGGCGCGAGCTCACGTGCATAGGTGGACTCATCGAGCGTGAAGACAATGATCGTGAGACTGCACTCGTTGCCATAGCGGTCGAGCAGCGGTTTGAGGGCTGCAACGTAGTTCGTCGGCTGCGGGATGTCGGCCCCTTTGTCCCGACCGAATTGTGTAAAGAGCGCCGGATTGTGGTTACGCCACGAACCCGGATGTATCTGCATGACCAGTCCATCATCGAGGCTCATACCCGCCATGACCGTGAGCATGTGAGCCCGAAACCACTCGGCATCTGCGCCATTGCCGGCCCCGGTAGTGACACGTCGAAACAGTTCTTCTGCCTCGCGGATCGAAAGGTCGGCGGTTGCGGCACTGGGATGACCATGATCGGTGGCAGTAGCGCCCAGAGAGATGAAGAACGCCCGACGCGCACGCAGCGCTTCCAGGTAGTGTGCGTAATCGAACGCGTCACGGCCCGTGAGCTTTGATAGGTCGATCAGGTTATTGACGAAACTCTCGTGCTGCGGATCGACGACGCTGTCGGGACGAAATGTCGGAATGACACGACCGGTCCAAGTGGACTCTCGAAGGGCGCGATGGTACCGAAGGTCATCGAGCGGCGAGTCCGTAGTGGCAAGTACTTCGATCCCGAAGCGAGCGAACAGTGCTCGAGCCCGAAAACCGGCGTCGCGCAGTCGGCTTTGGATGACATCGTAGTATCGCTCGGCTGTATCGGGACCGAGTTGCACATCGATTCCGAAGATGTTGGCGAATGCCCAATCGAGCCACAAACGGGACGGGGTTCCCCGGAACACGTGATAGTAGCCGGCGAACGTATTCCAGATCTGGCGGGGATCGGTCTCCACGGTTGCGCCATCGCGTCGCGCTACTCCGAGCCGCTCCAACGGCACACCCAGGCTGTAGAGCATGCGCAGCAGGTAGTGGTCAGGCGTGATCAGCAGGCTGGCGGGATCGCTGAAGCTCACGTCATCGGCGAACCACTGCGGATCCGTATGGCCGTGCGGACTTACGATCGGCAGCCCTTGGATGTGCTCATACAGGCGGCGAGCCACGCTGCGTGTGTCCGGATCGGGCGGGAACAGGCGGTCCGGGTGCAGCACGAGGCGCTTTGTCATGGCAGCAAATCCGCTCCGCTTACGGAGCTGGAGCAACTGGCGAGGACAGTCTAGCACGCGTGGCGGAACAACCTTCGTCAGGCCTGAGCTCAGACCGCCGCCGTCGAACGATTATTGCGCGAGACCTGGTTTGTGGTTCGGGTCTGCTTGAAGCGGGAGAGGGCAGGGGCCGCCGAGCGATCCAGGCTACTTGCTCTGCGGCTTGAGAACGGCCAGTGCCTGCCGCAACAGCACTGCACCCATTTGGTCTTTGGGGTTGAAGTATAAACGGTTTGCCACCGCTCCCGTCGACTGACGGCCCCGCTGCGCGCCGGGCCGATCAGATTCCTTGAGCCCGCCGAATCGCCACATCGCAAATTCGTCCGGTAGTGCAGCAGGGCGGCCAGCGTTCTCGGACAGCCAAACGCCTACCCCCAGGAATAAAGGCACTGCCATCGGAGTCCTACACCGGCATGAAATAGGTTTGACGCGCTCTCAGAAACCGCTTCAGTACGCGCAAGGGAACGACAGATGGAATTCGATCGCCGAAGCATTCCGCGTCACGCAACCAAGCCGCTCAGCGTCGCTTTGCCCCTGACGAGTTTGCAGTTTGAGCGCCAACCC
>VBNY01000407.1 GCA_005877705.1 Gammaproteobacteria bacterium | reverse complement strand
GGCCTGCTGGAGTCCGCGATGGGACTGGCCTATCTCGCGTTCTGCGGATCGGAAGAGCGCGAGATACTCATCCACCTGTTGCGTAGCGCCGCGGCACCGGCCCGACTTGGGGACTCGGGCCGCCTCGCACCACTCCTCGACACGACGAGGCGACGGGGCTACGGCCTGCGGTTGCCGCCGCGCCGTGGTGACAGCGCGACGGTGGCCGTTCCGATTCAGACAGCAGACCAGGTTATTGCCATCCTCAGCATGACGACGTTCGGCCGCTCGATGACTTACGCCACGCTCGGCAAGTACACCCCCATATTGCGGCAGACAGCGGCCGAGATCGCGCGAGCGTTCGTTGCCGGATCCGGCCCGGGGATTTGACACGCTCCAGGGTGGCGGGATCCGCCACTGTCCTCCCGTCGGCCTTCGCGCCCCACAGCCGCTCGACCTCGGCAAGCGCTGCTTCGTAGTCCGCTTTGGTCCGAATTGGCCTGACACTACTTGCTGCCATACTGCACCTTCGTCACGTCGATTTGGTCATACTCGCGCGTAGTGCCGCCTCAAGAATCGGCTTGGCCCACTCCGGCTTGGTCTCTAACGCCTTCAAATCATCGCGGGCAGGCCAGATGACTTTGCCATTTTCCAAGTACGAGCACAGGGTCTGGCACCGTGCCGTCGGCGGCGGCCTCCGCGCTGTTGTCACAGACCTTAACGTGTGCCGCGTGTGGCATGAGTTTGATGAGATTTAGCTGCGCCTGCGGGTAGCGCTCGCGGATTCTCGCCTCTGGAATCGGATGGCCTCCTGCGGCAACGCGGGCAAAGCGGTTACCTGGGCACCTGGAAGTTTGGGGTAATTTGGGCAACTCACGGTTGCCATTTATAGTCCTCGGCTAAAGCATGAATGTGTTCCCGGCAATGAATTTTCCGTATCCTATTTCGATCAGACGGCCAGCGGTGACATCTTGTTCAGCGCAAGTCTCGCAAGATTCGCGCGGCGAGTATTCAAGCGCACAGCCGACACTGGGACGCAGCCACAGCAGATCTATGACGCGAATCCACAGCTTGCGGAGCTTCAGTTCGGGAGGTTACGGTGCCCTTTGTCACCGCTGCAACCCTTAGTAAGGATTACGACGTCATCGTCGTCGGTTCGGGGGCAGCAGGCGGACAGACAACCTACACCCTCACGATGCACGGCGCCAAGGTCCTCATGCTGGAGGCGGGTCGCAAATACCTACCCGCAACGGAAACTCCGATGTTTCAGACCCCGGAGCAGGCGCCGCTGCGCGCCGCCAGTACACCGGACAAACGCTTCGGGTTCTATGATGCAACGATCGACGGCGGCTGGGAAGTTCCCGGAGAGCCCTACGTGCAGACAACGCAGGACGATGCGGGCCGCTTTGACTGGTGGCGTGCGCGCATGCTTGGCGGGCGCACCAACCACTGGGGCCGCATTTCGCTGCGCAACGGGCCTTACGATTTCAAGCCCCGCAGCCGCGACGGTCTGGGCTTTGATTGGCCGCTGTCCTATGAAGACCTCGCTCCGTACTACGACAAGGTCGAATTGTTGATCGGTGTCTACGGCAGCAACGAGGGGCTGGAGAACACCCCGAACTCTCCGCCGGGTTGCCTGCTGCCGCCGCCGAAGCCGCTCGTGAGCGACCTGCTGATCGCGCAGCGCGCGCGCCGCCTCGGCGTTCCAGTCATCGCCGGTCACCGCGCCGTGCTCACCCAGCCGCTCGACTTCAGGCGCTCGGCGCCCCGCTTGCATCCCCGCAACCTCACTGCGCAGAAGATCATCGCCGCGGACATGCAGCGCCGGGCGGCCTGCTTCTGGGCGACACCGTGCGGACGCGGCTGCTCGATCCGGGCAAATTACCAGTCGACGACGGTCCATCTGCCGCCTGCGCTCGCCACCGGCAAGCTCGATATCCTCACCGACGCGATGGTCTACGAGGTCACCCTCGGCGAGAACGGGTTAGCGAACGGCGTGAGCTTCATTGACAAGACGAGTGGCAAGGCGTGCCACGCTGCCGCGCGAGCGATCGTTCTCGCCGCGAGCGCCTGTGAAACGGTGCGGATCCTGCTCAACTCCAAGGCCGCGCGATTTCCTAATGGCCTTGCGAACTCGAGCGGCAAGGTCGGGCGCTATCTCATGGACACGGTCGGCAGCAGTCTGGACGGACAGATTCCGCTGCTCGAGAGTCTGCCGCCGCACAACGAGGACGGGGCGGGCGGTGGGCATATGTATGCACCGTGGTGGCTGTACCGGGAGCAGCGTGCCGCGAAGCTCGGTTTTGCGCGCGGCTATCACATCGAGTTCGGCGGCGGCAAGGGCATGCCGGGCCTCAATACGCTGGCGGGCATCGAGTGGGTGACGGGGGGCAGCTACGGCAAGCAGTTCAAGAAAGACGCCCGGCGCTACTACGGCTCCTTTGTCGGTTTCGACGGGCGCGGGGAGATGATCCCGAATGAGCAGTCCTACTGCGAGATCGACCCGCAAGTGAAGGACAAGTGGGGAATCCCGGTCCTGCGCTTTCATTGGAAATGG
>VBNY01000406.1 GCA_005877705.1 Gammaproteobacteria bacterium | reverse complement strand
GGTACGCAAGTTCGGCGGGTTCACGTTTCAGGAGCTCGGTCTGCCATTGGACAATCTGAGCGAGATGACGCGCGGCGGCGCCGACCTGTCCTACGATTTCGTGACCCGGCCCGCTTACGATGATGCGCTGGTCACGGGCGATGCGGGGCTGCTACGCCTGATGCACGAGCTCATGCAGCATTACAACATCGATCCGGCCGGGCTGATTCACGCGCTGCAGAATCATGACGAGCTGACGATGGGGATGGCGCATTTCACGGGTGCCCACCAGGACGAGCTGTTCGCGTTTCGCGGCCAGCAGGTGCCCGGCAAGCGGCTGCGCGCCATCGTCCACGAAGAGATGTTCAGCCGGCTCATTGGCGCGCGCGCCCCCTACAATCTGCGGTTCGGGGATGGCGTCGCCTGCACGACGGCCTCGCTCATCACCGCCACGCTGGGCCTCAGCGACGTCTCCAGGCTCACCCCCGCAGACGTTCAGAAGGTGAAACGTCTGCATCTGCTGCTCACCTTCTACAACGCATTCCAGCCCGGCGTGTTCGCACTCTCGGGTTGGGATCTGGTCGGCGCGCTCACCTTGCCGGCGGCAGCGGTGCGTGAGCGGCTCGCAGATGGCGACACACGCTGGATCAATCGGGGCGCGTACGATCTGTTGGGCTCGAATCCAAAGGCCATGCACTCGCAGGCCGGGCTGCCGCGGGCCGTCGCGCTTTACGGTCCGCTGCCGGAGCAACTCGAGAGAAGCGATTCGTTCGCGTCGCAGCTGGCGCGGATGCTGAAAGTGCGCGCAGGCCTCAAGTTATACGCGGCCCGGCTCATCGATGTACCGAGCGTTCGGGCGCCGAGCGTGTTGGTGCTGGTGCACGAACTGCCCGAGGACGCGGGCATCGAGGTTACTGCAATCAACTTCGGAGGTGAGCCGGTGGATGAGAGTGTGGTCATCCACGGTGCCGTCCCCGGAGCCAAGGCGATCGACCTGCTCGATCCGAAGGCGGCGACGTTGGCCGTCGGCGATGGCGCCAGCCTGCGGCTGCAGCTTGCAGCCTTCGAGGGCAAGGCGCTGCGGATCAGACGTTGACCGACCTTTGGCGGACGGCCTCATAAAGGAGCATCCCCGCCGCCACCGACACGTTGAGGCTCTCTACAGCACCCAGTTGAGGCAGGCGTACCACCCAGTCGCACGTCTGGCGAGTGAGATGGCGCAGGCCCGCCCCTTCGGCGCCGAGCACCAAAGCGACACCGCCTTTGAAGTCCACCTCGTGTGCCTGCTGTGGGCCGTCCCCATCCGCCCCAACCACCCACAAGCCGGCATCCTGGAGCAGCTTCAACGCCCGCACCAGGTTGGTAACAACGACCACCGGCGTGGTCTCAGCGGCACCAACAGCCACCTTGCGGGGGTACGATCACAGCCAGTGCTCCGCAGGCATCCGCCGTGCGCAAACACGCGCCGAGGTTGTGTGGGTCCTGCACGCCGTCCAAAGCTAACAGCAAAGGATTTCGTGCCGTCTGGAGAGCAGCGAACAGGTCATCCTCGTTCCACGGCGGCTGTGGCGTGATTTCTGCGGCGACGCCCTGGTGACTGACATCGCCCAGCATCTGCTTCAATGCATGCCCATCGACACGCTGCACCGGACGCTTGTTCAGGCGCGCCAACTCCTCGATCTCGCGCACGCGTGGATCGTCGCGGCGTTCCGCCAGGCGTACGGCGTTTATGCGCTCAGGATGCCGCTCGAGCATAACGCGAACCGCATGCACACCGTAGATGGTTTCAGAGCCCCTCACATCCCGTGAGCTTGCGCGCTTCGTACCCACTCATGCCTCATCGGCCAGCTCGAGGTCGACGAGTCCTTCGATTGGATTCACTGCAGTGACTACGACTCTGACGTGCGCGCCGGTGCGCAGCCTGCGACCTGTGCGCCGGCCCGTCCAGGCATGTCCATCCTCCTCCATGACGTATTGATCGTCTCGCAAACTATCGATGTGCAGCAGACCGTCCACCGCGACGTCGAGGATCTGCACGAAACACCCGAACTCGACCACGGTCGTGATGAGTCCCTGGAACGTCTGTCCGATACGCTCTCTCAAGTAACTGCATTTCAGAAACGTGGCCACGTACCGATCGGCCTCGTCCGCCCGCTTCTCGAGCTTCGATGTGCTCTCGCCGACAGTGCTCAGGTCCGCCGTGCCGTAATGAACTCCGGCGCCGCCTGGTGCGCCGATGAGCGCCTTCAAGGTGCGATGCACGACGAGGTCAGGATAGCGGCGAATCGGTGATGTGAAGTGCGCGTATTGAGTCAGCGCGAGACCAAAGTGTCCGATGTTGGTCGGCTGGTAGAGCGCCTGCGGCATGGCGCGCACGATCAGCGATTCGATAAACGCCCGCTCCGGAGCCTCTCCGAGGCGTCGCGTGATGGCTTGCAGGTCCCGTGTCGAGACGCTCTTGGGGATCTGCGCATCAACTCCCAGCGCCGTCAAGGTGGCCAGCAGCCTGTCGAGCTTCTGCTCATCCGGCTGACCGTGTACACGGTACAACGTGGGTGTGTGCGCCTTCTCGAGCTCGCGCGCGACGGCGACGTTGGCCATGATCATGCATTCCTCGATCAGCCGATGCGCATCGTTTCTGACGCGCAGCTCGATGGCGCGCACGCGCTCTGCGGAGTCGACCACGAACTCGGCTTCTGCGGCGTCGAAATTGAGGGCCCCGCGCCGGTTGCGCGCCTTATAAAGTGCGCGGTAGACATCCACGAGCACGACCAAGCGGTCCACTAACGGGCCTAGCTGCGTCAGCGCAGCGGGACGTCCCTCGAACAGCGCCTCGTTGGCAAGTGTGTAAGTCAGGCGCGCGGCGGATCGCATGACGGCTGGGTAAAAGCGTGCGGACTTCAGCGCGCCGTTCCTGTTAATCACCATATCTGCCGCGAAGCACAAGCGATCGACGCGCGGCGCGAGCGAACAAAGATGATCCGAAAGCGCGGTTGGAAGCATTGGTAGTACGCGCGTCGGGAAATACACTGACGTGCCACGCTCTTTCGCCTCCGTATCGACCACGGTCCCCGGCCGTACGTAATGGCTGACGTCTGCGATCGCAACAATCAGGCGGTAGCCGCCAGGGTGTGGCTCTGCATAGACCGCATCGTCGAAGTCTCTCGCATCCTCGCCGTCGATGGTCACGAGAGGAAGATCTCGGAGATCTTCGCGCGCCTTCGTCTCGCTTGGATCGACCTCCTCTCCCCACGCCTGTGCCTCGCGCAACGCTGCGGTAGAGAACTCATGCGGCAGATCGAATCGAGCAATCGCCGACTCGGTCGCAAGCTCAACGGGACGATCGGGATCGAGGCGTTTCTCGACCCGCGCCTGCGCCGGGGTCGCAGAACCGGCGTGCCGAGTGATTCGGGCAATGACCCAATCTCCGCTGCGCGCACCGTTTAAATCCTCGTGCGAGACCGCGCAGCGCAGTTGCAGGCGACGATCCGCCGCGCTCACCCAGGCGTTGCGACCATGCGTTTCGACAGTTCCGAGAAAGGCGTTGACCCCGCGGTCAAGAACCTTCTCAACCGATCCCAACCAGCGGTCGCTTGCATCACGAGACAACCTGACCCGCAGGCGATCCCCGTGCATGACCCCCCGCATCTCCGGAGGAGGCAAGAAAACACTGTCCTTCAGACCCTCCACGCGCAGGAAGCCGTAACCGGCCCGATTCGCGCTCACGGTCCCTTCGACAA
>VBNY01000184.1:1479-13437 GCA_005877705.1 Gammaproteobacteria bacterium | reverse complement strand
TGAGTCATCACGCCCGACCAAAGCTCGCCATTGGTGCCCAGACCCTTGATCCAGGCCTGAATATAGGGCGCAGCGTTCCTCGGGTCGCCCGTGAATGTCGCGTAGCCGTTGGAGTTCGTTCCCTCCGTGCCCCATTGCGTACCCCAAAACACCAGGTACACCTTGGGCGCGCCGCTGGTCACGCCGATCGAATCGACGCCGCCTCCGAAGCTCAGGGTTTCCGGGCCAGTGGCGGCAGCGGCGATGGCCGGCTCCGTCGCGCCAACGCTGCCTCGCTCTTTGTGTTCCGCATCGGCCGGCCGCACCACACCACGGTTGGCGGCTTCCCATGCTTTCATTTTCTCGTGGGTTTCCCGCGTCGGGTGGACGCCGTGTCGGTAGGGGTGACCGTAGCGCGGCGAATGCGGATTGATGGCATCCGTGGCATTACCGGCGTCCTTGGCGACAGCGACACCGGCGAACGCAAAAGAGACAAACGTGAGAAGGGCGAATCGACGGGCATGCATGAGTGGCTCCTCTCCCGGTTCTAGGCTCCTCTCCTGGTTCTAGTAATTCCCACTTGACGCCGCGATAGATTTACCAAAATAAACCCGACACGCTATACCCCGACCATCACACAGTCCGTGGCCTTTGAGCCCCGTCCCTGCTAATCGCTCAGAGTAAGTTGCGGGATGTTTTTTCTACTCGTCAGTAGTCCTACTACGACGCACACGGATCGTGCTCGCTACAAACTCGACCGTCAACGGGTGAACTATCTAGGGATTTGCACCCATCTAGCGGATGCTCGATGCCACGCGGATATTTCCAGGTCGTACAACCGCAGAATCAGCTCGATGGAAGACGTGATAATCATCGGAGGCGGACCAATCGGCTTCATCAACGCTCTCGGCCTAGCTCAAGCCGGAGTCCGCGTGAGTGTCATCGAAGCCGAACCGCACATCATCAACTCCCCGCGGGCGGCGGTGTACTTCTGGTCGGTTCTCGGCGGTTTAGGGCGCCTGGGAATGCTGGAAGAGGCCGAGGCCGCCGGCGTGCGCAAGCAGGACTACACGTACCTCGTCCGAAGTACCGGCGAGCGCATTGTCTATTCGATGGAGATACTGAAGGGGCACACCCCCCGCCCCTATAACCTGCATCTGGGCCAGCATCGTATAGCCGAGATTGCGATGCGCCGGTTGAAAACCTTTTCGAACGCGACTGTCCGATTCGGCACTCGACTTCAGAAGCTTCACCAGGATGCTGACGGGGTGACGCTCTCTGTGGTGACAGAGCACGACACGGAAGAACTGCGCGCCAGGTGGGTCATTGGTGCAGACGGCGCCGGGAGCACGGTGCGCCGACTCCTCGGTCTCTCTTTCGACGGAATAACGTGGCCGGAGCGGTTCGTGGCCACCAACGTCTATTACGATTTCGAGCGCTATGGCTACGCGCGCGCGACGTTCGTAATCGACGATCGCTTTGGCGCGGTTATCGCCATTTTGAATAATGAGGGCCTCTGGCGCTGCACGTACATGGAAGACGCAACGCTTCCGGAGGAGACTTTCCTCGAGCGGCTGCCGCACGCATATGAGGCGATACTGCCTGGCCAGGGCTACTACGAGCTCGAACGAGCATCCCCGTATAGTATGCACCAGCGCTCGGCGCAGCGGTATCGTGTCGGCCGCGTCGTCCTGGCCGGCGATGCAGCGCATGTTACCAATCCAACTGGCGGTCTTGGCCTGACGTCCGGCCTGTTTGACAGTTTCGCACTCTACCCTGCGCTGACCGCGATCGTTCTCGAGGGCGCCGATGAAGAAGTGTTGGATCGCTATTCGACGGCGCGTCGCGACGCGTTTGTCAACCGCGCATCTCCACAAGCGACTGCAAACAAACAGCTCATTTATCACGCGAACGGAGGCGGGCGAAAGCTCGAGGAGGCGCTGGCGGGCTTGCGCCGGCTTGCCACGGATCCGGATTTCCTGTGGCAGCGTCTGATGTTCACCAAGTCGTTGGAGACGCCCCCGCTCCTCGGGGCTTCCCGCCCGGGATATGCAGCTTGACGGGGCCGGTCACCTCGGCGCGACGGAAGTTAACGGGAGCGTTTATTTTCTCTTGCAGGCTGCCGGCCGCTCGAGCGAGTGCTACTCGCGGCCCTCTTCTGTGCCAGATTCGGAGACGACACCAGCCTGCCCGAAAGCCGCCGTTCGCTACCGGCAGAAACGGTCACATCCGGACAGTCTACGGAGGTTGAGCGTAACTACTGTGCCCTCTGCGTCAATTAGAGCTGGCATCCGAAAAATTCTATGCGGCAATGCAGCAGGTGGCCCCACAAGCGTGCCTCGTTACTCCGTTGGAAGCGCTACTCCGTTGGAAGCCAGAGGTCGCCCAAGTGGCATTAGAGTTACCCAAACCGCGAGCTTTGACCCAGCTGTAAAGGAAAGCGCTTTCCCCCTTATTGACTTTGTGATTAACCGCGCGCATACCTACCTTCGACATTGGGGGTCCCTTCGATTAGCGGCTCTGGTAGCGTGCCGGATACACGTTGCAGCTAAGTTACGTCCGCTTCGGTTAGCGTAACAACGAATAGCAACCGATGTACGCCGGCACGGCGATGACTCTCCGCGGGCAGCACGGACTCGCCGACTGTGCGATGGGCCCGCTGTTACGGTGTGAATTGGCGGGCAGATGGCCAGATCAACACGTTTCCCACATTCAATCGCAACCGCGACATTGGCAATGCTCGCCTTGTGTGTCCTGCCATTGGTCGCGACATGATTCGGACGTTCCGGGCACAAGCCGGCGCCCATGAGGCCTGGGGCGACGACGCGGAGCACGGGAGGAAGCAAGCGCAAGATCCGAGATATTCTCGTTTCCAACACTGCTGATGCGATGCTCGGCAGCATGATCGACGCGAATGAAGAGAAATTGATCCGTCACCTAGAGGAGATTGTGAAGCAGGCCGAGAGCCTGCGCGCGTGTAGCGGCGCTGGGGCCGTTGCAAGCAAAGCGATGACACTCAGGCATTGGAGTGAGATCCCGCTTTGCGTAGCACATTCATATGGTCTACAAATAAAGAGCACGGGGGATTGCCCGGCACTATGGCCATCGAGCTACTCGAGCGCGAACAATGCTTCACCGAGCTGACCGCCTGGCTGGAAGCGGCGGTCGGGCGCAGCGGGTGCCTCGCGCTCGTGAGTGGCGAGGCGGGTATTGGCAAGACCGCACTGCTGCAGGAGTTCGCAAAACGCCAGAGCTGCGCGCGGCGGGTGCTCTGGGGAGCTTGCGACGCACTCTTCACGCCTCGTCCGCTCGGGCCGCTGCATGACATTGCGCGGCAGACCGAAGGCGCGTTGGCTGAGGCGTTATCTGCGCCGGCCAGCCGCGAAGCGATCTTCTCGGCCGCTCTGGATGAGCTGGAACGTCAGCACACGCCGACACTCGTGGTGCTCGAAGACATGCAGTGGGCGGACGAGGCGACGCTCGATCTGCTCAAGTTCCTGGGCCGCCGCATTCATCGCACACGAGCGATGCTGGTGGTCACGTACCGCGACGATGAGGTCGGTGCGCGCCATGCTCTCCGATTTGTAGTCGCGGACTTGCCGCGTGCCAGCGTGCACCGCATGAGTCTCGGCCCACTGTCCGAAGGTGCGGTTGCCAAGCTCGCAAGCGCCGCAGGCCGCTCTTCGGAGGGTCTGCACCGGGCAACCGACGGCAATCCGTTCTTCGTCACTGAAGTTCTGGCCGCGGTCGCTGATTCGATACCGGTAACCGTGCGCGATGCCGTACTCGCCCGTGCGGCGCGCCTGTCACCGGCCGAACGCGAGATTGCCGAGGTCGTCGCCATCGTGCCTGGCAAGACCGAAGCCTGGCTTCTGCAACAAGCCGCACAGGTTGACGACGCGGGCCTCGAGGGATGCCTCAGCATCGGCATGGTCCGGGATGAGGACGGTTCGCTTGCCTTCAGGCATGAGCTCGCCCGACGCGCCCTTGAAGACGCGCTCTCCCCAGCTCGTCAGCAAGCTTTGCACGTGAGGGTGCTCTCGATTCTTGCGCAGCGCCCAGAGGTCTCGCACGCGCGCCTGGCCCACCACGCAGCTGGCGCGCACAGCGCACGGGACATTTTGCGGTTTGCACCGATCGCCACGGCGCAGGCGGCCTCAGTCGGTGCACACCGTGAAGCGGCCGCGCAATACGAGGTCGCGCTGCACTACTCGGACGAGCTCTCCGCGACCGAACGGGCAACCCTGCTCGAACAGGTCTCGTACGAGTGCTATCTGACCGATCAGATCGAGCGCGCCATCGAAGCGAGGCGTACTGCTTTGGAAATCTGGAAAACGAGCGGTTCGGGTCTGAGGGAAGGCGACGCACTTCGTTGGCTGTCGCGTCTGAGTTGGATTCTGGGCCGAGAGGTCGAAGCCGATCGCTATGCCGCCGAGGCCGTCGCGACGCTCGAGTCGCTGCCGGCGGGTCCGGAGCTCGCCATGGCGTACAGCAATCGCTCGCAGCTCGCCATGCTGGCTCACGAGGTGGACCCCGCGATCAGCTGGGCGCATCGGGCGATAGAGCTCGCGGAACGCTTCGGCAATGACGAAATACTGAGCCACGCGTTAAACAATCTCGGTACGGCGCGTCTGCTCGTGTGCGATGCCGCGGGCTGGTCCGACCTCGAACGCAGTCTGCAGCTCGCCCGCGCGGCCGGTTTTCACGAACACGTGGCGCGCGCATACGTGAACCTCGCCGCCAATGCGGTAGAGCAACATCTCTACGCCAATGCGGCCCGATACCTGAGCGACGGTTTGGCGTATTGCGAGGAGCACGACGTCGATTACGCGCGGCCTTACATGCTCGCTTTGCGGGCGCGCGCGCGATTCGGCCAAGGCGACTGGCAGACCGCCTGCGAGGACGCGGAAGCGGTGCTGGCGCACCCGGAGACTATGACCATCAGCCGCATCACCGCACTTACTGCCCTCGGGCACGTGCGCGTGCGGCGCGGCGACGCTGATGCGAGCTCGCCGCTCGAGGAGGCACGGACGTTGGCCGTCCCGACGCGAGGGCTGCAACACCTCGGACCGCTCGCCGCCGCTCGCGCCGACGCGGCATGTCTCGCGAGCGATCGGGAGCGGACCATAGAGCTTCAAACCACGTACGAGCTTGCGCGCGAGAGCCATGATCCGTGGATGAGCGGCGCCCTCGCGATCCGACTGTGGCGCGGCGGCGCTCTTAGCGAGCCACCCCAGGGCATAGCGGAACCCTATGCACTGGAGGTCGCAGGTGACTTGCGGGGCGCGGCGCGAGCGTGGGAGACACTCGGCTGTCCGTACGAGCACGCGACCGCGCTCGCCCTGATCGGCACAGAGCGCGAACAGCTTCAAGCGCTCGCCATTCTTGAGCGACTGGGCGCAGCGCCGGCTGCTCGGGCCTTACGCAGGCACATGCGGGCGCGAGGTATCCGCTGCATACCCCGGGGCGCCATAACCTCCACGCGAAGCCACCCGCACGGCCTCACCAAGCGCGAAGTCGAGATTCTGGCGCAACTCTCCGAAGGTTTGCATAACAGCGCGATTGCGAAACGACTTTTCCTGTCCCCGAAGACAATCGAGCACCACGTGTCGGCCATTCTCGCCAAGCTGAACGTGCCGTCGCGAGCCGCGGCGGTTGCGATGGCTGGCAAACGCCCCAAGGCGCGTGGCGATTGAGTCACGCGAACCCGCCATTGCCAATTTGCGCGTGTATGTTCCTCGATAGAATTGCGTGCTACGTCGATGTGGCGCATGAGTTGGTCGAGCGCGCGTGCGCACAGATTACAGCGGGTCGAGAGGCTGACACCGGGTAGAGACTCGCAGTAGCCGGTATCTGGAAAGCGTGGCCGGGGCTTGGCCTTTACTATGCCTTGAGAATCTCTGCCGTGCTCAGGATGGCTTCCGCGATCTCGAATACGCGTTTGTTCTGGTTCATGGCTGTTTCACGTATCAGCGCATAGGCTTCCTTCTCCGACAACCGTCGGCCTTTCATCAACAGACTCTTTGCGCGTTCGATCACGCTACGCTCGGTGAGAGCAAGGCGGGCGGATTCAAGTTGATTGCTCATCTCATCGATGCGGCGAGACTGGGACTGGATGACGTCGAGGATCGAGCGGATGGTCTTCGGTTGTGAGCTATCGAGCGCATACAGACCGAGGCCTCCGTCCAACCCGAGGTTGTTGAGCGCCGGGTCCACCTCCGTCACCAGCATGGCAACGGAGGCGGTCGCCGTTATGCCTTCGGCGCCGCCGGTGTCGGTTCGTTGACTACTCTGGCGTGCCTCGGCCAACTTATCGGCGCAGAGATGCTGCAGATCGGCAGCGAGTTGGTCTTCGATCGCTTTCATCGCATCGATGCGCCGTGTCGTCCGTTCAAACCATGCGTCGGCGGTGACGCCGGCGAGATCGCTGAGGTGATTGCCGCCGATGAACGCGGCTTTGCGCATAAGCTTTACGTCCGCGGACTCCGGACTACTGAGAACGGCCTGGAAGAGGGCGATATGAGGAGGATCCGCGAATTCGCAGAAAATGCGGAAGGATTGCTCCTGCGCAATGACCAGGTGTTGTAGACGGCGCTGCTCGGACGCATGGAAATGGCCGCGCGAGAAGCCGGCCCCTGCGGTCGCGCGCTCTTGGCCGGCGTACTCTTTGCCTTGTGCAAAGTTCACGAAACCAATTAACGCCCGTGAAATCGTCGGATCCGGGGCGATATCGGTGACCTCGAACACAACGGCGAGCAGGCTGCCGATGATGTCGGTAAAGGCCTTGACCGCGTCCTGCGGCGCCACGGTGAGGGACGCAATCTGCGCGCGCGTGACGGACAGTGTATCTAGGGCGCGAAACGCGAGTGCCACGCGCGTATAGAAGCGGGTCCCGGAGCTCATGCGATCGGGCTTGTCGCCGACGTGCTCGAGCCGCTCGCGCACGGCCGCCTCAAACTGACGGCTATCAACGGTGTGCGCAGCAAGACGGTCGGCGAATTGGGTGCCATTGGAGCCGAGAAAGATGGACGAGGCACCGCGCTCTTTCTGCAGCGCGTGAATCAACTCGGCCATGCTCTTGACCAGCTCGCTGAGCAAGAGTAGCTGTTTGAGGTCGCGAGTGCGACACAGTGCGGCAGAGCGCAGAAAGCGGGTGGCAGGTGTTTCCACTGCGCCACCGTCGCTACGATCTCTTCGTCGAACCATTCACCACCCGGAGGTTGCGTCGCTGCCGCTAATCGCCACGGTGCTCGTCAGTCTACCGTGGGACGATTCAAAGTTGGCGTGCTGTAGGCCATCACATCCAGACATAACGATATCCACACGCACACGACGCGCGCGACGCCGCCGAGTGCCACGCGAGTGATTGCTCGGCGGCACTGCACAAAGCGTGTGCACCGCAAGGCGCTCGTGCACCTGATTAGAACGTCCTGAGCGCGACAGGTGTGATGCCCATCCATTTGGTGCTGTTGCTAAGCGCTTGACGTGCATGGAAACAGCGACCAACAGGCGCCCGTGGCACAGCGGTTGCATGAGTGCTTGAGCGCAGGTGGGTAAGACCGCCTGCGCGGGACAGATCTAATAGCGGATCTGTTAAGGCAAAACCGCCAACCGTACGCATCCCTCACAGTGGCGCGTACCGTTGGCGGTTTTTTTTTGCTCAAAGCCAGTGGCACGTGGCCGCGCACCACAGTTAAGGGGTAGCACCCAATGAAGAACGTCATCGCGTCCTTGAGGAGCGGGGACTGGAAGGCCTTGTTGGCCTGCTTTCTCTATTTTGATACCGGGTTTACCGCCTGGGTCATGTTCGGCCCGCTCGCGCCGTTCATCTCCAAGCAGCTGTCGCTGTCGCCGAGCCAGTCGGGTTTTCTCGTCGCAGTTCCGGTGCTGGTCGCCTCAATCGTGCGCGTGACGTTCGGTAACCTCTTTCAATCCGTCGACGGCCGACGGCTCGCACTGCTTGGCATCTCGCTGTCCGCGATCCCGGCGTTCGTCCTGCTGTTGCCGGTCGTGCCAACGTACATGCTGCTGCTCGTGCTGGGCAGCTTCCTGGGCGTCGGCGGCGCCAGCTTTGCGATCGCTCTGCCCATGGCAGGCAGCAGCTACCCGCCGCGGGTACAGGGCCTGGTCTTGGGACTCGCGGCGGCGGGCAACATTGGCGCGGTCGTTGACGGTTTCTTGTTCCCGAGTCTGGGACAGCGCTTTGGCTGGCAGCACGCCACTGCGGCTGTGCTGCCCTTACTCGCGCTCACGGCCGTCAGCGTGCTCCTGTGGGCGCACGATCGCAGTGCCAAGAGCGGCAACGCGGCGCACGCCTTCGGCGGCTTCGCGGTCTCGCTGCTCGGCGTCGTCGCGCTCGTGCTGCTAGTCAATGCGGGTCTTTTCGGGCGCGGAAAGAGTGGCCAGCTGCTGCTGCCGGTGCTCGGCTCGCTGGTGGCGCTCGCGGTCTTGCCGCGCAGGTACCTGGCTGTGCTCACTGAGCGCGATACGTGGGTGGTGATGCTGGTCTACAGCATTACATTTGGTGGCTTCGTGGGCATGTCCTCCTACGTCAGCCTGCTGCTGACGACGCAGTACCAGCTGTCAAAGGTTGACGCAGGGCTGGTGATGGCTGGGCTGTCCTTCACTGGTGCGATGGTGCGGCCGATCGGAGGTTTCATTGCAGATCGACTCTCGGGCGTGAGGGTGCTGCTGGTACTGCTGGTCGCGATCTCGCTGTGCAACTTCGGCTTTGCTGCGCTGATGCCGCCGCTTGCCGGAGGCATCGCGCTCCTCGTTGCCCTGTACCTCGGCTTCGGCCTCGGTAACGGCGCGACATTCCAACTGGTGCCGCATCGCTGGAGAGGCAAGGCCGGTGTGATGACCGGCATCATCGGTGCCGCCGGTGGCATTGGCGGGTTCTATCTGCCCGTGGTCATGGGTATGGCCAGGGAGAGCACCGGCAGCTACCAGTTGGGCTTTGCGACTTTCGGCGGGCTTGCCGCGCTCGCGTTTGTGCCCGATGGTGCAGGCCGACTGAGCGACCTAGTAGGGAGGGAAACTCGTGCTCGTGACCGTGGGCCCGCGCTGGCTTTGCGCCGCGCTACTGTGCGCCGCAGTGACTGCGCATGCTGATGTTACCGAGAGCCTTTCATGAAACTTGTCGTCATCGGCCACGGTATGGTCAGTCAGCGGTTGCTCGAGCAGCTGCGCGCATCGGATACATCGCAACTCGAGATCACGGTGCTGTGTGAGGAGCCGCGCGCCGCGTACGATCGCGTGCACCTCACGTCTTTCTTCTCCGGCAAGACCGCACAGGACTTGTCGGTGGTCGAGCCGGGCTTCTTCGAACGCCCCGGCATTCAGCTCTATCTTTCCGATCGAGCCTTGCGCATTGATCGCGAGCGACGCCAAGTGCATGCGGCCAGTGGCCGGGTATTGGACTACGACCGAGTCGTGTTGGCGACCGGCTCGTATCCGTTCGTGCCCCCGATACCGGGACGCGATCGCTCAGGGTGCTTCGTCTATCGCACGATCGAGGACTTGGAAGCCATTCGTAGCGCAAGTGCGCAGGCCAAGACTGGCGCCGTGATCGGTGGCGGCTTGCTCGGCCTGGAGGCCGCTGAGGCGCTCAAGAATCTCGGACTCGACACGCAGATTGTGGAATTTGCACCGCGTTTGATGGCGGTGCAGATCGATGACCTGGGCGGGCGCATCCTACGCTCGCGCATCGCGGAGCTCGGCGTCGGGATACATACGGCCAAAAACACGGTTGCCATAACACCGGGTGAGCGCTGCCAGCACTGCGTGAAATTCGCGGACGGCAGCGAGCTCGAGGCGGATCTCATCGTGTTTTCGGCCGGCATCCGGCCGCGTGACGAGCTCGCGCGCAGCTCCGGCGTGGCGGTCGGGGAGCGCGGCGGCATCGTGATCGACGGCGCCTGCCGCACCTCTGATCCTGACATCTATGCGATTGGTGAGTGCGCGCTCTGGGGCGGCAAGAACTACGGCCTGGTGGCGCCCGGCTACCAGATGGCGACTGTCGCCGCGGCGCAGCTGCTCGGCCGCCGCGATGCCGCGTTCACGGGCGCGGACATGAGCACCAAGCTCAAGCTCCTGGGTGTCGATGTCGCCTCGGTCGGGGATGCCCACGGCACCACGGCGGGGGCGCGCACGTGTTCCTTCTGCGATGAGCGCCGTCGGGTCTACAAGAAACTCGTGGTCAGCGAGGATGGCACCCGGCTGCTCGGCGGCGTGCTGGTCGGCGAGGCCGATGAGTACGGCACGCTGCTGCAAATCGTGCAAAACAGCCTGCCGTTGCCGGCGCATCCCGAGCAGCTGATCCTGCCCGCGAGCGGCGGCGCCAAGCCCGCGATCGGCCCGACGGCGCTGCCCGACAGCACCCAGATCTGCTCCTGCAACAACGTGAGCAAGGGCGACCTGTGTGCGGCGGTCGCGGGCGGCGCAACCACTGTGGGCGCGCTGAAGAAGTGCACCAAGGCGGCGACCTCGTGCGGCGGCTGTACGCCACTGCTGACGCAGATTCTGAAGGCCGAACTCGCGCGCCGCGGTGCCGCCGTCGACAACGATCTCTGCGAGCACTTCTCTTACTCGCGCCAGCAGTTGTTCCACCTGGTGCGCGTCGGGGGCTTGCGCAGCTTCGATGAGCTGCTGGTGAAGCATGGCCATGGCCTCGGCTGCGATATCTGCAAGCCGGCTGCAGCCTCGATCTTCGCCTCCTGCTGGAACGAGTTTGTACTCGCGCCCGACAAAGCGCCGCTGCAGGACTCGAACGACTACTTTCTGGCCAACATCCAGAAGGATGGCAGCTACTCGATCGTCCCGCGTGTTGCGGGCGGTGAGATTACGCCGTTGCAGCTGATCACGATCGGCCAGATTGCACAGAAATACCGCTTGTACACCAAGATCACCGGTGGACAGCGCATCGACATGCTCGGTGCCCAGGTGCACCAGCTACCGTTAATCTGGCGCGAGTTGGTCGGCGCCGGCTTCGAGTCCGGCCATGCCTACGGTAAGGCGGTGCGCACTGTCAAAAGCTGCGTGGGCTCGAGCTGGTGTCGCTACGGCGTACAGGACAGCGTCGCACTCGCCATCCAGATCGAGAATCGCTACAAGGGTTTGCGCTCCCCTCACAAGCTCAAGTTCGCGGTCTCCGGCTGCACACGCGAATGCGCCGAGGCCCAGAGCAAGGACGTGGGCGTGGTCGCGACCGAAAAGGGTTGGAACCTGTATGTCTGCGGCAACGGCGGCATGAAGCCGCGGCATGCCGAGCTGCTCGCCTCCGATCTCGATAGGCCTACCCTGTTGCGCTACATCGACCGCTTCCTGATGTTCTACATCCGCACCGCCGATCGTTTGCAGCGCACCTCGGTGTGGCGCGACAACCTCGAAGGCGGACTGGAGTATCTAAAGGAAGTCATCTGCGCGGACCGGCTCGGCATCGGCGCCGAGCTCGAGAGTGACATGCAGCGCGTCATCGACAGCTACGAATGCGAGTGGAAGAAGGCCATCGACGATCCCCAGACGCTGCGCCGCTTCCGGCATTTCATCAATAGCGAGCGTGCCGACGACAATATCGTGTTCGTCAATGAGCGCGGCCAGCCGCGCCCGGCGCGGTCGGCGGAACGTGAACGCTTGACGGAGGTCGTTTGAGCGCGTTGCGCGCCGCAGCGCGCTGGTCGCACGTCTGCGCGCTCGAAGACATCATTCCCGAAAGCGGCGTCGCGGCGCTCGTCCAGGGCCAGCAGGTCGCGATCTTCCGCGTGCGCGATGCCGTGCATGCGATCGGCAACTTCGATCCGGCGAGCGGCGCCAATGTGCTGGCGCGCGGTATCGTCGGGGATGTCGGCGGTGAGCTCGTGGTCGCCTCGCCCATCTACAAACAGCACTTCAGCCTCGTGAGCGGTCGCTGCCTCGAGGAGCCCGAGCAGTCGGTGCCGGCCTATCTGGCACGGATCAGCGAAGGGCAAGTATGGGTGC
>VBNY01000184.1:0-1430 GCA_005877705.1 Gammaproteobacteria bacterium | reverse complement strand
GAGGAGTTGCTTGAGCTCTCACCGGGCGCCCACGACATCACCGTGTTCGGGGCCGAGCCGCACGGGTGCTACAACCGCATCCTGCTCTCGCCGCTGCTTGCGGGCCACAAGCGCCTCGAGGAGATAGTCACACATCCCCCGGAGTGGTATGCGCAGCGAGGCATCGCGCTGCACAGCGGCGATCCCATCGTGCACATCGATCGCACGCACCGCCGCGTGCGTTCGCGCCGCGGCATCGAGGCCTCGTATGACCGGCTCCTGCTCGCGACCGGCTCACTGCCGATCATGCTGCCCGTGTCGGGCGCCGGTCTGCCCGGCGTGATGACCTTTCGCGAGCTGCAGGACGTCGAGGCGATGCTCGAGGCGGCGCGCAGCCACCGGCGTGCCGTCGTGATCGGCGGCGGGCTGTTGGGATTGGAGGCCGCCAATGGGCTCAAGCTCCAGGGGATGGAAGTCACGGTTGTGCATCTGATGCCGCACCTGATGGAGCGGCAACTGGATGCAGAGGCTGCCTCGCTGTTGCGTCGCGAGCTCGAGCAACGCGAGCTGAAAATCGTGATGCCCGCCAGGACCGTACGCATCTTAGGGCAGGATCGGGTCGCGGGCGTGCAGCTCGCCGACGGCCGTCAGCTGCCGGCGGACCTAGTCGTCATGGCTGTGGGTGTGCGGCCGAACATCGAGCTCGCGAAGGCGGCGGCGCTGCGCTGCGAGCGCGGTGTGCTCGTCGACAACACGCTCTCGACCTTCGATCCGACCATCTACGCCGTCGGCGAGTGCGTGCAGCATCGCGACAGCACTTTCGGTCTGATCGCGCCGCTCTGGGAGCAGGCCCGTGTCTGCGCGGCCTACCTGGCCGAGCGCGGCGTACGCCGCTATGGCGGCTCGCAATTCTCGACGCAACTTAAGATCAGCGGTATCGATGTGTTCTCGGCCGGCGATTACGCCGAACGCCCGAGCAGCGAGTCATTGGTCCTGCGCGATCCCAAGCGCGGCGTCTATAAGCGTCTGGTACTGGAAAACAACCGCGTGCGCGGCGCGGTGCTGTATGGCGATACGCGTGACGGCGGCTGGTATTCCGATCTGATCAACGAGGGCTGCGACATCAGCGCGCTGCGCGAGCAATTACTGTTCGGCGCGCCAGTGTCATGAGTGCCGTCGTGCGCACGACCTGCCCCTATTGCGGGGTGGGTTGTGGCGTCCTCGCGAGTGTGCAGCTTGATGGCGCGGCCAAGATCAGCGGTGATCCGGAGCATCCGGCGAATCGCGGCGCACTGTGTTCCAAGGGCTCGGCACTCGGCGAGACCATAGGTCTTGCCGGACGGCTGTTGCAGCCGCGCCTGCACGGCCGCGAGGTCGAGTGGGACCAGGCGATCCAGGCGGTCGCGACGGGATTCAAGCGCGTGATCGCGCAGCATGGCCCGGATGCGGTC
>VBNY01000405.1 GCA_005877705.1 Gammaproteobacteria bacterium | reverse complement strand
TGGCAGCCTGCGGCGTGTGCCGCACAGACCTGCATCTGCTCGATAACGAGCTGCCGGATATTCACTATCCGATTACCCCGGGGCACGAGATAGTCGGCAAGGTCGTGGAGGCCGGCTCCGCCGTGACGCGCTTGGCGATAGGCGATCGGGTCGGCGTGCCTTGGCTGGGTTACGCCTGTGGCGTGTGTCGCTATTGCCGCGAGGGCCGCGAGAACCTGTGCGAGAACGCCCGCTTCACCGGCTATACCTTGGATGGCGGGTATGCGGAGCAGGTAGTCGCCGATTCCCGGTTCTGCCTGCCGCTGCCGGCCGGCCCGTCGGCTGCCGAGCTCGCACCGCTGCTGTGCGCCGGCCTGATCGGCTATCGCGCGTACCGTGCGACAGGCAGCGGTCCCAACCTTGGACTGTACGGCTTCGGCGCCGCTGCGCATCTGCTCGCGCAGGTGGCACGGGCGCAGAGCCGGCGCGTCTTCGCCTTCACCCGTCCCGGGGACCGGGAAGGACAAGCGTTCGCGAGGGGTCTCGGTGCGGAGTGGGCGGGGGGATCCGATCAGAAACCTCCCGAGCCGCTCGATGCCGCCATCATCTTTGCGGCCGCGGGGTCGCTCGTGCCGGTTGCTCTGGCTGCGGTGCGCCCCGGTGGCCGGGTCGTGTGCGCGTTCCAGGGTTTCCCTATCGGCTGCTGTGGGGGGAGCGCTCCGTGTCGTCAGTCGCCAATCTCACGCGAGCCGACGGCGAGGAGTTCTTGTCCGTCGCCGCCCAGATCGGACTGCGAGCCACGGTGCAGCTGTTCCGGCTAGATGAGGCGAACGTCGCCCTGGAGCGTCTGCGGGCCGGGACCCTGAAGGGCGCGGCGGTACTCGCCACGCCCGGAAATTGAGTTTTATTCGACAGTTGCGGGGTTAACGGGGGCTCCGTAACATCGCGCGCCCTATGCGTTCAAATTACTGCGGACAGGTTGACGAGAAGCTGATCGGCCAGCAGGTCGCCGTGGCCGGCTGGGTCCATCGCCGCCGCGATCACGGGGGAGTGATCTTCGTCGACTTGCGCGACCGCGAGGGGCTGCTGCAGGTCGTGTTCGATCCCGAGCGGGCCGAGATCTTCAAGGAAGCCGAGCGGCTGCGCAGCGAGTTCGTGATCCGCGTGGCGGGCCGAGTGCGCGAGCGACCCACAGGCACCGTCAATCCGAACCTCGCCACGGGCCGCGTCGAGCTGCTCGCGCAGGAGCTCGAGCTTCTCAACCGCTCCGAGCCTCTGCCGTTCCAGCTCGATGAGCAGGTCGGCGAGGAAGTGCGCCTGAAGTATCGCTATCTCGATCTGCGGCGTGAGGTCATGAGCCAGCGCCTGCGCCTGCGCCATCGCCTCACCCGCTCGATGCGCGGTTACCTGGACGCCAACGGCTTCATCGACCTCGAGACGCCGATGCTGACCAAGGCGACCCCCGAGGGTGCGCGCGACTATCTGGTCCCGAGCCGCACACATCCCGGCAAATTCTTCGCGCTGCCGCAGTCGCCGCAGATCTTCAAACAGCTGCTGATGATCTCGGGCTTCGATCGCTACTACCAGATCGTGCGCTGCTTCCGCGACGAGGACCTGCGGGCGGACCGCCAGCCGGAATTCACGCAGCTCGATATCGAGACGTCGTTCCTCACCCAGGACGACATCATGCGGTTGATCGAAGGACTCGTGCGCCACTTCTTCCTGGAGGTCGCGGGCGCCGTGCTGCCCGACCCCTTCCCCCGCATGACGTACGCCGAAGCGATCCGCCGCTATGCCTCCGACAAGCCGGATCTGCGCATCCCGCTCGAGCTCGTCGATGTGGCGGATCTCGTGAAGCATTGCGACTTCAAGGTATTCGCAGGCCCGGCGAAGGATCCCGCAGGCCGAGTGGCCGCGCTGCGCGTGCCCGGCGGGAGCTCGCTGCCGCGTTCACAGATCGATGACTACACGGCGTTCGTTGCGCGCTACGGCGCGCGGGGGCTCGCGTACATCAAGGTCAACGAGCGCGCGAAGGGTCGCGATGGCTTGCAATCTCCCATCGTGAAGTTCCTGAGCGATGCGGCGGTGAGCGGCATTCTCGAGCGCAGCGGCGCGCAGGACAATGACCTCGTGTTCTTCGGCGCCGACAGCGCGAAGGTCGTCAACGACTCCCTCGGCGCGCTGCGGCTGAAGGTGGGGCACGACCTGAAGCTCGTGCAGCAGGGCTGGCGTCCGCTGTGGGTGGTCGAGTTCCCCATGTTCGAATGGGACAAGGAGGAGAAACGCTGGGCCGCCATGCATCACCCGTTCACCGCGCCCAAGAGCGACGATCCGGCGGCGCTGCGCGCCGCTCCGCAGGGGGCGCTCGCCAAGGCGTACGACCTGGTGCTGAACGGCTCGGAGATCGGCGGCGGCTCGGTGCGTATCCACCGCCAGGAGATGCAATCGACCGTGTTCGAGCTGCTCGGCATCGGCGCCGAGGAGGCGCAGCAGAAGTTCGGCTTCCTCCTCGATGCGCTCAAGTTCGGCGCGCCGCCGCACGGCGGAATCGCGTTCGGCCTCGATCGCCTTGCGATGTTGATGGCAGGCGCCGACAGCATTCGCGAGGTGATCGCCTTCCCGAAGACGCAGACCGCGGCGGATCCGCTGACGGATGCGCCCACGGAAGTCAGCGAAGCGCAGCTGCGCGAGCTGCACATCCGGGTGCGCCTGCCGCAGGCCTAACGCCTGCGCGCTGCTGTAGAGTCCGTCAGGCGGGGGTTGCCCGCGACTGTTGAGCAGCAATGCGATGGCGGACGTTGTTTACGTTCACGGGCTGTGGATGCCCGGCGGCGAGTCGCTCATCCTGCGCCACCGGCTGGAGAAGGCATTCAGCTTCCGGGTGCACCCGTTCCGCTACAGTGCGGCCTCGGCCACCATGACGGAGATCACCGGGCGCCTGCAGAGCTTCGTGCGCGAGCTCGAGGCTCCCACCGTCCACTTCCTCGGCCACAGCTTGGGCGGGCTCGTCATCTATCGGTTTTTCGAACGCTATCCCGAGCAGCCGCCCGGTGGTGTTGTGTTCCTCGGGACGCCGTGCGTGGCGAGCCGCGCGGCCGTGCGAGCCAGCCATATCGGCCTGGTCGCGACACTGATGGGCAAGTCAGTCGCGGAGGAGCTGCTGCGGCCGCAGGAGCGGCGCTGGACGCTGGATCGGCCGCTCGGGATCATCGCCGGCAGGCAGCCGCTGGGTTTCGGGCAATTCGTCGCGCAGTTCGACGAGGAGAGTGATGGCACGATTGCGGTGAGCGAGACCCGCTTGCCGGGCGCCACGGCGCACCTCGTCCTGCCCGTGAGTCATCTGGGAATGTTGGTTTCGGCGCGCGTGGCGCGTGAGACCGGAATGGCCAGGCCACTCAGCCAATAGACTACTCGAGGAGCTTGCGCAGGCGATAGAGCGCTTCCAGCGCAGCTTTGGGCGAGAGCTCGTCGGGGTTGATCGCTTGCACGGCCGCGCGCAGCTCATCGGTGGCGGGCTCAGGCCGCGCCGGTGAGGCGAACAGCGGCAGCTCTTTCTGAGCGGACGCGGCGCGGCCATCGGCTCCGTTCTGCCGGTCCCGCTGTGATTCCAGCATCTCGAGATAATGCCGCGCCTGGGCGATCACTTCGCGCGGCACGCCCGCAAGCTGCGCTACCTGAAGGCCGTAGCTGCGGTTGGCCGGTCCCTCCTTCACCGCGTGCAGGAACACGATGCCATCGCCGTGCTCGGTGGCGTCGAGGTGCACATTGGCGCAACCCTCTACCTCCGCGGCGAGCGTCGTGAGCTCGAAGTAGTGCGTGGCAAACAGCGTGAAGGACTTGAGGCGCGTCGCGATATGACGCGCCGTGGCCCACGCGAGCGATAGCCCGTCGAAAGTGCTCGTGCCGCGGCCGATCTCGTCCATGAGTATCAGACTGCGCGCGGTCGCGTTGTGCAGAATGTTGGCGGCCTCGGTCATTTCGACCATGAAGGTGGAGCGGCCGCCGGCGAGATCGTCCGCCGCGCCGATGCGCGTGAAGATGCGGTCGAGTGGACCGATGAGGGTGCTGTCGGCTGGCACGTAGCTGCCCATGTGCGCGAGCAGCACGATCAGCGCCGCCTGGCGCATGTAGGTCGATTTTCCGCCCATGTTGGGGCCGGTGATGATGAGCATGCAGCGCCCCGTCTCGAGGCGCAGATCGTTGGGCACGAAAGGCGACTCGGAAAAGCGCTCGACAACCGGGTGGCGCCCTGCCTCGATGACCAGGCGCGGCTCGGCGACAAGCTCGGGGCGCGTCCACTGCAGCGAGCAGGCACGCTCGGCGAGAGCGGCCAGCGCGTCGAGCTCCGCCAGCGCGCCAACTCCTTCTCACGCGCCAGGGCGCGGTCGCGTGCGCTCAGGACCTTGTCCTCGAAGCCCTTGAGCTCCTGCGTGATGAAGCGCTCGGCGGATTTGACGGTCTGTCGCCGGATGTAATCCTTCGGCACACGTTCGGCGTCCTTGCGAGCGATCTCGATGAAAAATCCCTGCACCCGGTTGTAGCCGAGCTTGAGTCCCGCAATGCCCGTGCGCTCGCGTTCGCGGCGCTCGAGCTCCAGCAGGAACTCATCGGTGTGAGTGGCGATGCGGCGCAGCTCATCGAGCTCCGCGTCGTAGCCGGCTGCGATCACATCGCCGTCGCGCACGAACGCGGATGGCTCCGAGGCGATTGCCGCGCTCAGCAGCTCGACGACGTCACGATGCTCGTGAATCCGGTCGCGCACTTGCAGCACCAGCGGAGAGTCGATCGCCGCGAGCCCGCAGCGCAATGCGGGCAGGCTGCCGAGCGACGCGCGCAGTTGTGTCAGATCGCGCGGGCGCGCGGAGCGCAAGGCAACTCGCGCGAGGATGCGCTCGACATCCCCAATTCCATGCAGCTGCTCACGCACCTCGTCGAAACGGCGGCGATCGATCAGCGCGCCGAGCGCCTGATACCTCGCGCGCAGCACGGCCTGATCCGTCAACGGCCGGTTGAGCCAGCGACGCAGTTGGCGCGAGCCCATGGCGGTCACGCACGCATCGATGAGCGCGAATAGCGTGGCGTCGCTGTTGCCGGCAAGACTCGCGTCCAGCTCGAGATTGCGGCGGGTCGCGGCATCGAGAATCAGGGTGTCGGTGCGCTCCTCGACGTGCAGGGAGCGGATGTGCGGCAGCGCGGACTTCTGCGTGTCGCGCACATATTGCAGAAGTGCACCGGCTGCGCAGATCGCGAGCGGCAGCTCGTCCACGCCGAAGCCTTTCAGATCCAGCGTGCCGAGCTGATCCGTCAGCAGCCGCGAGGCGCTCGCCAGCTCAAAATGCCACGGCGGCCGTGTGCGTAACGCTGTCCCGGTGCGCGCGAGCTCGTCACCGAGGGCCCCTTCGGAAACCAACAACTCCGCCGGTTTCAGCCGCTCGAGTTCCGCAGCGAGCGCATTGCGGCCCAAGGATTGCAGCACCGTGAAGCGGCCGGCGGCGAGGTCCAACCATGCGAGGCCAAAGCGCTCACCGTCACGCGCGGCGGCGGCAGCCAGCGTCTCCTGCCGCTCATCCAGCAACGCCTCGTCCGTGACGGTGCCCGGCGTAATGACCCTCACGATCTGGCGCTCGAGCGGTCCCTTCGACTTGGCGGGGTCGCCGAGCTGCTCGCAGATGGCCACACTCTCGCCCTTGCGCACGAGCCTGGCGAGATAGGTCTCGACGCTGTGGAAGGGCACCCCGGCCATCGGGATCGGTTGCCCGGCTGATTGGCCGCGCGCGGTCAGCGTGATGTCCAGCAGCGATGCCGCGCGGCGTGCGTCATCGAAAAACAGCTCGTAGAAGTCACCCATCCGGTAGAAGAGCAGGATTTCCGGGTACTGGCTCTTGATGCGCAGGTACTGCTGCATCATGGGGGTGTGCTGGGGGAAGGCGACCTCGTTCATCGCGGCGAAGGATAGTTCAATTGGCAAGCCGATTGCCGTAGCCTTCGACTCATGGGCACCGACCGTGACCTGTTCGCGCTGGCCGAGCGGGTAGGGCAGAAATTGCTGGCTGCAGGCCAGCGGATCGTCACCGCCGAATCCTGCACCGGCGGCTGGCTTGCAAAGGCACTGACCGACGTCCCGGGCGCCTCGCAGTGGTTCGAGTGTGGCTTCGTCACGTATTCCAACGCCGCGAAGATACGTGACGTCGGCGTCTCGACGCGCACGCTCGCAGAGCATGGCGCTGTCAGCGAAGCGACGGTACGCGAAATGGCTGCTGGGGCACTGCGAGCTTCGGGTGCTGATCTCGCTGTCGCCATCACAGGCATCGCGGGTCCGGATGGCGGTACGCCGAGCAAACCGGTGGGCACAGTCTGGTTCTGTGCAGCCGTGCGTCGCGGCGCCACGACCGAGCTCACCCCCGAGGGCGAGCTCTTTACAGGCGACCGCGCCCTGATTCGCCGCCGCTGCGTCGAGCACGCGTTACAGCTCATTCTGCGTATCGACGTACCAGTTCGGGCGGCGAAGGCTTGAACGGGCTCGAGCCGGTTGGCGGTGACGCGCAAGCGCCGCGCGAGCCGACCCGGCGCCTGTTCTTCGCGTTGTGGCCCAGCGAGGCACTGCAGAGCGCGCTCACTCACGCCACCCGCAAGGCTGTGAGGGCTTGCGGCGGGCGGCCGGTGCCGGCGCACAACCTGCATGTGACACTCGCCTTCCTCGGCTCCGTGCCCGAGCGGCGTATCCCGGAGCTCAGATTGATTGCGGACCAGGTGGCGGCCACCTTCCCGCAGGAGGCCACGCCGCTGCGGCTGACGTTCGATCGCATCGAGCATTGGAAGAAGGCGCACATCATCTGCGCAATCGCGGAGGCGCAGTCCGAGGGCGCGGCCGCGCCTGTCGATTCACTGGCGGGCACGCTGAAAAAGGA
>VBNY01000404.1 GCA_005877705.1 Gammaproteobacteria bacterium | reverse complement strand
AGGGCCAAAGCCACCCAGGAAAGGGAGCTTCGGCGGGATACCCGGCTCGCAGCAGCGGCCCACGGGCCCGCCACGACCGAGGCGTCAGCGATGAGCCGCAAGAGACGGTGCACGGTCAGAAGCTGTAGCGGTAAGCCATGCTTACATAATATCGCTTCGCGTTCTGGGTCTGCAGCAAGATCTTGCCGCGTCCGCGCCCTCGCTCGCCGGCACGTGCGTCAGATAGCGCATCGAGCAGTTGAACTGGATCGCCAGGTCGACCTGGTCGTCGTGATCGGTTACCTCAACGACGTCCACCAGGCGCTGCGGCGGCTGCATCGCCGTCTGCGCGAGTGCGCTGCCCGCAAGCAGCGCACTCATCCATCCCAGCGCGAGGGCGCACCGCTGCCGCCTAGTGTTTGAACGCGCCATCGGACACTCGGTGGTACGGTCCCGGCAGACTCCTCGTTATTGTTGATTGAGTCGAGTCACTGTAGATGTGGCAGGCGCCGCTGCAGTTGGCGAGCTCGCTCGCGCTGTACAGCTGGCCTTTCACCGTCTTCGGATGGGCGGCGGGCTTGAAGTCCTTGGAGTGGCAGCCGCCGCACGTCCCGGCACTCGCCGGCGAGAGATACGGCACTTGATCCGTATTGGAGGTGTGGCAGGCGGTGCAGCTCAACGCCGTGCGATGCTGGCCCGGATAGGCCGTGGAGGCGTGCACGAAGCGGATCGCGCTCCAGTCCGGATACCTGTGGCACGTGGCGCAATCACGCTGCGTGCCCATGTGTCCGGTGGGTTTACCGACCGCGCCCGCGTTGTTGTGGCAGCTCGCGCACCCGGTCGTGAGCGTCGAGTGGTCGATCTTCACAGGCTTCCACGCGAGTGTGCCGTGGCAGGTGTCGCACTGCTGCGTCGCCGGGATGTGATTGCGCGGCAGGCCGATCGCGTGCACCGCGTCGTGACAGCTCGTGCAGCTATGCGGCGCGACCGTCGCATGGTCGAAGCGCGCCGGCGTCCATGCATTGGTCGTATGGCAGCTGTCGCAGGCACTCGTGGTCGGCACGTGGGTGGAGGGTTTACCCCTGGCAGTCGTGCCGTTGTGGCAGCTCACGCACGTTCCTCGGGCCTGGGTGTGATCTACCCGGCTGACGGGCAGCCACGCGAGCGTCGTATGGCACGCCGCACAGGCATCGCTGGTCGCGATGTGAGTGCTCGGCTTGCCGATGCCGCTCGCCTGGCTGTGGCAGCTGACGCAGTTCGTGCCCGTGACGGTGCGGTGATCGAAGGGTCCGGTCGCAGCGGGCGCGCCTGCGGACGGCGCTACCGCGGTGGCAGTCCCGGCACCCGTGCCTGCAATGCCGCCGCGTGCAGTCACCACGCCGCTGCGCGCAGTCGTTGTCGCAGCCGTAGTCGCAGTGGTACCGGTCGCAGTCCTCGTCGGTGCGGTGACCGTCGCGCGCTGGCCGCGGCGGATGCCGTACTTGTCGCGCGACGTATGGCAGCCCGAGCCGCCGCAATCACGCCCCGCGTAGTGACCTGCGCCCGGGCGTGTCCAGTTGTTAGGTTCGCCATACCACTTCATAGCCAGCTCATGGCAGCTCATGCAGGTCATGTTGCGCACCGCCGCGTGCCGCATGATCGTGCCGGCGAACGAGGTGAAGACGTTCGCCGCATGGCACAGCTCGCAGGCGGCCGTGCCATACGGGATGTGAGCGGGGTTACCCACCGGCGGCACCTTGAGAGTGGGGGGCGCCATGTTGGCGAACGTGAGACCCGGGCCATGGCACTGCGCGCAACCTGTGGTGATGCCGGCGTGTCCGGTCGCACCCATGACGTAGGCGGCGTAATTGCCCGCCGTCGTGTGGCACACCGCACACCCCGCGTTGGTCGGAATGTGATTGCTGGGCTTGCTGCCACCCGTCACAGTAGTGGCGAAGGTGGGCGTCGTGATGTGACAGCCGTTGCAATCGCCGGTGCTTGGATGAGCGGCGTCGAGCGCCGCTGTCGGCCGCGAATCCCCTGCCAGGGTTCCCGTGCCAACGACCATCCCTAAGTAGCTCGCCGCCTCGTGACAGGTTTGACAGCTCGGCGTCGCCGCCTTGACGGTCGTGTGGCCCGCCACGCTGAGCGTCGGAGTGTTGATGCTGGCCGCCCCGAGGTT
>VBNY01000403.1 GCA_005877705.1 Gammaproteobacteria bacterium | reverse complement strand
CGATCGCAGGACAGCCCCTTCCCGACAAGGAATTGATCGGTGGCAAGGCCTGGTCGATCGCCAGAATGAGCACGCTCGGACTGCCGGTACCGCCGGCGTTCGTCGTCACGACGCGGGCTTGTGTCGCTTACCTCCAGACCGGAGCCTTCCCGGGCGGCTTGGTCGAGGAGATCGCGGCGGGGATCGCTTGGCTGGAATCGCAGACCGACCGGCGCTTCGGGTCCGGCCCGCGTCCGTTACTCGTGTCAGTGCGATCGGGCGCTCCGGTCTCGATGCCTGGGATGATGGACACAATCCTGAACCTCGGTATCAACGACGCGACGGAGCGGCTCCTCGCGGCGGACTGTAATGAGGAGCGGTTCGCTCGCGACACGCACCGCCGCTTCATCGAGCTGTATGCGGCGATCGTGCTCAAGGTTGATCCCGGCGTCCTCGGCAGTGCCAACGATCTTACCGGTTGGCGTGAGGCGATCGCCGCTGCGGCAGGGGTCCCGCTGCCCGGAGACGTCGTCGAGTAACTGCACGGCGCAGTGCGCGCGGTGTTCGAATCGTGGAACTCCCGCCGTGCCCGCCGCTATCGCGAGCACCACGGCGTCCCTGATCATTTCGGTACGGCTGTCGTGGTTCAGGCAATGGTCTTCGGCAACCTGGACGAGCAGTCCGGCACGGGCGTGCTGTTCACTCGGAACCCCGTGACCGGCGAGCGGAGCGTCTTCGGGGAATTCCTTCCGAAAGCGCAGGGTGAGGACGTCGTGTCAGGGCGTCACACTCCGCTACCGTTCGCCGAGATGCGCACCCGCACGCCACGCGCATTCGCGGACCTGCGGCGCGCGGCGGAACTCCTAGAGCGTGAGAACGGCGATGTACAGGACATCGAGTTCACGGTCGAGCGTGGTCGGCTCTTCTTGCTTCAGACGCGCGCGGCCAAGCGTGCCCCGCTTGCGGCCGTCCGTATTGCAGCCGAGATGGTGCGCGAGGGCATTGTTGAGCCGGACTCAGCGTTCGCGAAACTGACAAGCGAACAGGCGCGTCACGTATTGAGCCCCCGACTCCCGAGCGATATCGCGAAGTCGGCGGTGATTCTCGCGCGCGGTGAGGGAGCGTCCTCCGGCATTGGATGCGGCGTGGTCGTCACCGACCCGGACGAGGCCGAAACCCGCACGCGTGGCGGGGAGGACGTGGTGCTTGTGCGCGCGACGACGAGCCCGAATGACATCCACGGTATGATCGCTGCGCGCGCAATCGTAACAGAGCAAGGCGGAGCGACGTGCCACGCGGCGGTTGTTGGACGAGCCCTCGGCAGACCTGTCATCGTCGGCTGCGGCATCGGTAGCGTTCTGCCCCTGGCGGGGCGGACAGTCACGGTGGACGGCAGCTCGGGGGTCATCTACGCCGATCGCCTCGAACTCCTCCTGCCGGCAGAAGACGCCGACGCGGCCCTCGCGGACCTCCTACGGTGGGCTGAGAGCCGCTCCCCCGTCAAAGTCGCCTCCGCCCCGCCACTCAATGCCACGCTGTTCGACCTCGATGCGGTCGACGATGTCGCTAATCCCGATAGCCTGCGCAGATTTCTCAGGGGCGTCGCCCCGGGAGCTGCGCTCCATGGCCGCGTGCTGTCCAGCGAGACCGCTGTCGCCGCGTGCGTGGAGTCGGGCGCCACCCTCCTGATCGCCAACCCGCGCCTGCCGGTGCTGCTGGCAGCCATCCGCGCCGTTGCCAATCGCAGCGCCGGTCATCCCGAGGACATCTAGCGGTGAACAAAATCACGCAAAATGACATCGAGGCGTTGATCGAGCTATTCGATAGGAGCGACTGGCGTGAATTGCGCGTGGTGGGCAATGGGATCGACCTGTTCGTGTCGAAGGATTCGAACGCGCGCCGCTCCATCGACAGTACGACCGTGGCGCCTGCCGGTGCCGAGTCGCCGCCCCGCGGCCCGCCGACACCCATTTCTCAGCCGGCCGCGGCGCGCACGCCACCCGCACACTGGGTGGTGATCCGCGCCCCCTGCATCGGCACTTTCTACAACGCGCCTGAGCCCGGCGCGCCTGCCTTTGTCTCGATCGGCCAATCCGTTTCCCTGGATACCGAGGTATGTCTCGTCGAGGTTATGAAGCTTTTCACGACGGTGCGCGCGGGCGTGATCGGCACCATTCGCGAGCTGCTCGTCGCCGACGCCGAGCTCGTCGAATTCGACCAGCCATTGTTCTATGTTGAGCCCGATGGCTGAGCCAACTCCGCAGACCCGTGTGCTGATCGCAAACCGCGGCGAACTCGCCGTTCGGATTGCTCGTGTGGCGCGCACGCTCGGCATGGAATCTGTGCTCGCAGCCTCTGCCGCGGATCGCGACAGCCTTGCGGCACGCGAGGCGGACCGGGTCGTGGTTATCGGTTCCGCCCCGGCGCGCGAGTCGTACCTCAACGCGCCGCGAATCATGCACGCGGCCATCGCGACCCGGTGCACCGCGCTGCATCCCGGTTACGGGTTCCTCTCCGAGCAGCCGACGCTAGTTGACATGTGCGCGGACAATGGAATCACCTTCATCGGCCCAACAGCCGAGGCCATGCGCAAGGTCGGCGACAAGCTGTCCGCGCGTGCGCTTGCGCGCTCCGTCGGGGTTCCCATGACATCTGGCAGCGAGAGGCTCACGAGCACCGCACAGGCCCTTGAGGTCGCCGGACAGATCGGGTACCCGGTCATTACGAAGGCGTCCGCGGGCGGCGGTGGTCGCGGGATGGTGGTCGCCTGCAATCCCGCGGAACTCGCAACCTCGTTCGAAAAGGCTTCGGCCGTGGCGCGCGAGGTATTCGGCGACGGGACACTGTACCTCGAGCGATTCGTCGAGCGGGCGCGCCACATCGAGGTGCAGCTCGTCGGCGATGGTAAGGGCCACGTCGTGCATTTCGGGGAGCGCGACTGCTCGCTGCAACGCCGATACCAGAAGATGATCGAAGAGGCGCCGGCCGCAATTCTGCCAGAGACGGCACGCATGCAGCTGCAGCAGGCCGCTATCTCGCTACTTTCACGTATACGCTATCGCAATGCCGGCACTGTCGAGTTCTTGTACGACGAGCCGACACAGCAGTTCTTCTTCATGGAAGTGAACGCCAGGCTGCAGGTCGAGCACCCAGTGTCGGAATTCGTCACGGGAGTTGATCTCGTTCGAATCCAGCTGCTGCTCGCGACCGAAACCGGCGCTCTGCCGCCACAGCCTGCTGTTCGCGTGAGCGGCCACGCGATCGAAGCGCGCATCCTCGCCGAGGATCCCAATCGCGACTTCCTTCCATCCCCCGGACGCGTGACGCGTTGGCGACCCCCCGCCGGCGATGGGATCCGCGTCGACACGGCGGTCACGGAGGGAACACTGATCCCGCCCTTTTACGACAGCATGATCGCTAAGCTGGTCGTCCACGGCCGCACCCGTGCGGACGCAACCGAGCGGCTCGCCGGCGCCCTCGCGCGCTTTGAGATAGAAGGAGTCGCGACCAACCTGCGACTGCTGCAGTTCGTCGTCGATCACCCCGACTACCGGAGTAACCGGACCGACACCCGCTGGTTGGAGCGCACACTGCTACCGGCGTTCCGCGCTCAATAGGAGTGAAGCTATCGTGGCTCATATCGAGTTCCTGGACGAGACGCTGCGCGATGGGCAGCAAAGCCTGTGGGGTATGCGCATGCAGGCTTGCATGGCGCTGCCCGCCGCACCGCTCCTGGCGCGCACGGGATTTCGCGTCGTCGATTTGACGGGATCGTCGCACTTCGAGGTGTTGATACGGCACTGTCGGGAGAACCCCTGGGACATGCTCGACCTGTTGGTCGCCGCAATGCCGAACACGCGAATCCGCAGCGGCATGCGCGCGAACGCATCGGTTACCTTCGGCGTGACGCCGGACTCGCTAATGGACGCCTGGATGCGCCAGCTCAACCGCCACGGCTGTCGCAGCTTCTGGATCTACGACGTGCTTTACAACTTCGACAAGATCTATCGTCTTGCAAAGGTGGCGAAGGAATTCGGCTCGGAGGTCGCGGGAGCGATCATGTACACGATGTCGCCCGTCCACAGCGATGAGTATTTCGCCGCCAAGGCCGGCAAGCTCGCGGCGTGCCCGGACATCGATACGATCCTGCTATACGACACGGCCGGCGTGCTCGAGAAGGAGCGGCTGCAAACGCTGCTGCCGGCAATCCGCCAGCAGGCGCGCGGCAAACCGCTCGAGTTTCATTCCAACAATCTGCTCGGCCAGTCGGCGAAAGCCTATATCGATGCCCTCGAGCTCGGCGTCAGCATTCTGCACACGGCGAGTCGACCCATGGCCAATGGACCCTCGGTGCCATCGACCGAAATCATGGTGCACAACGTGGAGATGCTCGGGCATTCCCATTCGATCGATAAGGCGCTGCTGCCTGCGGTCGCCGAGCACTTTGAGAGGGTCGGGCGCGCCGCCGGGTTCCCGGTGAACCAACACGCCGAATACAACGTGTTGTCGCTGCAGCACCAGGTTCCGGGCGGGATGATGGGCACGCTGAAAGCGCAGCTCGCGCAGCACGGCATGAGTGAGCGCCTCGACGACGTGCTGCGCGAGAC
>VBNY01000402.1:2306-4925 GCA_005877705.1 Gammaproteobacteria bacterium | reverse complement strand
CGGCGCCGCTTCGGCGCGGGCGGCGGCCCGTGGCTGTTCGGGGAATACTCGATCGCGGACGCGATGTACGCGCCAGTGGTCTTGCGTTTCAACACGTATGGCGCGCGGCTCTCGGAGACCGCGCGCTGGTACGCAGCCACTGCGCTGGAGGACGCCGCGCTGCAATCCTGGGTGCGCGCCGCCCAGGATGAGCCGTGGACGATCCAGACCAGCGAGGTCGGCTGAGCGGCAGGAGCGGCCGGATGCCGGTGGGGACTCGCATTGCCGCTGCGGCACTCGCCGCGATGCTGGCGAGCTTCGCCGACGCTGCAGCCCGCCCCGATGCGGCAGCGGGCTCGAAAGCGTTCACGGTCGATGATCTCGTGCGGCTCAAGCGACTGACGGACCCGCAGGCCTCCCCGGACGGCCGCTATGTTGCTTTCGTCCTGCGCGAGACCGACATGGACGCCAACAGGGGCCGCACCGACATCTGGCTCCTCGATCTCACCCAGAAGAACGCCGCGGCGCGGCGCCTCACGACGAGCCCGGCGAACGACACCAGCCCGCGCTGGGCGCCCGACAGCCGCACGCTCTATTTTCTCTCCAGCCGTTCGGGTCACTCGCAGGTGTGGCGCCTGCCGCTCGCGGGCGGGGAAGCGACACGAGTCACGGACTACCCGCTCGACATCGGCTCGCTGGCCGTCTCCCCGCATGCCGACCTGATCGCGCTCTCGATGGAGGTGTTCCCCGATTGTATGGATCTGCAGTGCACGAAAGACCGGCTCGAGGGGCCCGCGAAAGACAAGGCGGCAGCGCGAGTCTACGAGCGGATGTTCGTTCGGCACTGGGACACGTGGAGCAACGGCACCCGCGCGCATCTTTTCACCGCGCGCCTGGCCGCCGACGGTACTGCCGGCGTCCCGCTGGATGTATCCGGATCTCTCGATGCCGACGTCCCCTCCAAACCGTTCGGCGGCGATGAGGATTTCGCATTCAGCCCCGACGGCTCGACGCTCGTATTCGCGGCGCGCATCGCCGGACGGACCGAGCCCTGGTCGACCAACTTCGATCTGTTCCAGGTCCCGGTGGATGGGTCCGGCGCCCCGAGGAATCTGACGGCCGACAACCCGGCGTGGGATGCGCAACCGGTGTTTCTCCACAATGGCGACCTCGCCTGGCTCGCGCAGGATCGTCCGGGATTCGGACGAAGTCCTGGGATCGCTCGGTGAACCGCCTGGGCGCGATGCCGGACGGCCGCAGCCTGCTGGCGACAGCCGACGATCTGGGTCAGCAGGCGCTGTACTCGATCGACGTTGCAAGCGGCACGCCGCGCAAGCTCGTGGGCACCGGTCAGGTGAGCGATTACTGCGCCACCAAGGACTCCGTTGTGTTCGCTTTGGCGGATCTCGGCGCCCCGGCAGACCTCTACCGGATAGCCGCGAGCGGCGGCGCGCCTAAACGACTCACCGAGGTGAACCGGGGGTTGCTCGCCGGCCGCCGGTTGAGCGAGTTCGAGCAGTTCAGCTTCCGAGGCTGGAACGATGAGACGGTGTACGGCTATGTGATGAAGCCGTACGGCTTCGAATCGGGCAAGCGCTACCCGATCGCCTTCCTCGTGCACGGTGGCCCGCAGTCGAGCTTCCAGAACCTATGGCACTACCGCTGGAACGCGCAGACCTTCGCCGGCGGCGGCTACGCGGTGGTGCTCATCGACTTTCACGGCTCGCCCGGCTACGGCCAGGCCTTCACCGATTCGATCAGCGGCGACTGGGGCGGCAAGCCGCTCGTCGATCTGAAAAAGGGGCTCGCCGCCGCGATCGCGAGCTATCCGTGGCTCGACGGCGAGCGGGCCTGCGCGCTCGGCGCCTCCTATGGCGGCTTCATGACGAACTGGATCGCGGGCAACTGGCCCGACCGGTTCCGCTGCCTCGTCACGCATGACGGAACGTTCGACCAGCGCATGATGTACTACTCCACCGAGGAGCTGTGGTTCGCGGAATGGGAGAGCGGCGGACCGCAGTACGAGCGCCCGCAGGCGTACGAGAAATTCAACCCGGTGGCTTTCGTCGCCCAGTGGCGCACGCCGATGCTCGTCATCCACGGCGAGCAGGACTTCCGCATTCCCTACACGCAGGCACTCGGCGCCTTCACGGCGTTACAGCGCCGCGGCATCGAGAGTACGCTGCTGCTGTTTCCGGACGAGAACCACTGGGTGTTGAAACCCGCCAACAGCGTGCTGTGGTACCGCACGGTGCTCGGCTGGCTGGACCAACACCTCAACCGCTGATCGAGCCGCCGCCCTGAGGCGTTGAGCGCCGCCGCAGCGCCCCTGGCATGCGCGCACTCACTTGCGGCCCGGCTTGCGGGGAGGGAGCTTCTGGTTGTAGGGATCGCCGCCCGCGTCTCGATCCTCGAGGCGCAGCACCTGGTCCTTCGTATCTTCGACCTTGAGATCGGGCGCTTCCAGCTTCCTCAGCAGGCGCGAAGTGCTCTCCTTGAGCCAGTTCCAAACGGCATTGCCACGGTCGTCGTGAACCACGCGCCCGCTTGGACCGGTCTCACCGGTGCGCCTGACGGGCGGGGCAGCCGGCTTCCCCGGCGGGCTGCCGGCAGGTCGGGATCCCGGTTTCGAGTTATAGG
>VBNY01000402.1:0-2282 GCA_005877705.1 Gammaproteobacteria bacterium | reverse complement strand
GGCCGGCACCCGCTACACACTCCGCCTGCGGAAACTGTGCGCGTGTTCACGGACTCGCTTACCTGCCGGTCACGGCGCCTGCTTGCGAAACCGGTAGAACGGCTCATCCTGCCGTCCCTGCACCAGGCGCCCGCTCGCATCGTAGGCGAGCTCGGCGAGCGCGAGCTCGTCGGCCCCGAGCTCCACACGCGATTCAATCTGCACGGGGCCGTCCGCGCCCGGTGCATTGCCCCGGCAGCGCGCGCGCTCGTTGGCGCCCAAGAAGCGGTCCGCCGTCTTCTGCCAACGCAGCTCGCAGCCCGGCCGCTCCGCGAGATCCTCCGGCACCAGGCCGCGGAACAGATCCGGGTTGAGATGGGCGTCGCGCCAGCGCCGCGGGTCGGTGAGCGACCAGACACCCGCCACGATGCCCTGATCCGTCACATGGAAAGTCAACACCTTCTGGCTCATGACCCGCCGCGGGTCATCGGCAGCCATCTCCTGCATGTAGAACGCGTCGCGCCCGAACGACGGCGCATCGAGCGCGACGATCGCGAGCGCCAGCCTCTCATGGGGCGGCTGCACGCCCTGCTGCGCATCGGTCTGAGCCTGAGCGGCGTTGTCGTAGCTGCCGGGAAGCCAGTGCAGCAGCTGCGCGAGCTCGGTTTCGTGCCGCTTCGTCTGGCTCGCACAAGCCGGCAGCAGACTGCCGGCCGCGATGAGCCAACACAGCGCGGCGAGCGGGCGCGATTCAACCATACGTCGCGCGCCATTCGGCGCGATACGACAGCCCGAGCTGCAGCAGCCGCTCGAGCAGCTCGGCATAGGGGACGCCGGCCGCACGCGCCGACTCCGCGAAGTCTTCCGCCGCCTCCAGGTTGGGATTGGCGTTGGCCTCGAGCACATACACGTGTCCATCCGGCGTCGCCCTGAAATCCATGCGCGCATAACCAGACAGCCCGAGCGCCCGATAGATGCGCCGCGAGAGCTTGTCGAGATGCGCGAGCACGGGCGCGGGCAGGTCCTCGGCGGCACGCGTGATGATGCCGTACTTCGCCTGATAGCGCTTATCCCACTTCACCTTGCGGGTGGCGATGGCGGCCAGCGACTCCGGCATCGACCCGAAGACCATCTCCCACACCGGCAGGCGTGTGAGCCGGTCGTTGCCCATGACTCCGACATACAGCTCGCGGCCTTCGATGTATTCCTCGACGAGGGCGTCGGAGCCGACCTGCGCGTGCACGAACTCGATGCGCTCCTTGAGCTTCGCCACATCTTCGACCACGGAGGCCTGGGCGATGCCGAGCGAGGCGTCTTCGACCGTGGATTTCACGAACAGCGGGAAGCGCAGCCTGCGCGGCACATGGATGCGCGCGCCGCGCCGAAACACGCTGAACTGGGGCGTGGGGATGCGGTGGAACGCCAGCAGCTGCTTGCAGAGCGATTTGTCGCGTGCCAGCAGCAGGCCGCGCGGATTGCAGCCGGTGTACGGTTGGCGCATGAGCTCGAGGAACGCCACGACGTGCTGATCGTAAGTGACGATGCCGTCGAACTCCTCGAGCAGGTTGAAGACGATGTCGGGCTGCCAGTCGCCGATTGCGCTGCGCAGCTCGGTCAGGCTGTCGCGTACGCCCACGCAGCGCACCTCATGACCGCTGTTGCGCAGTGTGGTGGTGACGTCGTACTCCGTACGCCACTCCTCTATTTCTTTGTCGCTATGCCCTTCGAGACTTTCCGGCGGCACCAGGCTCGCATGCACGACCACGAGCGTGCGCAGTTTCCTCATAATGGCAGATGCGGAGTCTCACCCTGCGAATACAAGCCTGCGAGCCGTTGCAGCATCCAGCGCGCGTGGTGGACGGCATCGCGGCGACCGCCGCGTACGTAGAGCTTCAATGTGTCGCTGCGTTCGATGAGCATGCCAAGAATCTGCTGGACACTATAGGGCTCCATCTCGAGTTCGCGCGCGACGGAGGCTACCAGCGTGGTCTTCGCCGAGCGCAACAGTGTCGCCGCGCGTATCGCCGACTTGCGCAGCCGCTCCGTGCTGAACACCCGCTGCAGCAGGTCGTCGGTGAGCCCGCGGCGATACTGGCGATTGCGCGCCAGTTTGCGCCGATAATGCTGGGCGAGCGTGCGCGTATTGAGATCGATAGGCTCGATGCGCGCGCGGTTGCGCACCGGCGCGCCCACTCCCCGTACGCTCGCCATCAACTCTTCGACGGCCTGCAACTTGTGGAATGCCGGCCAATCCGCATAACTCTTGCGCCACGCGGATCGCGGTTTGAGCCACACGGCGAACG
>VBNY01000183.1 GCA_005877705.1 Gammaproteobacteria bacterium | reverse complement strand
GGTCGCATACGCGAGCAGCTCAACGCCGTCCGAGTGTGAGACCTGCAGGGTGTCGATCTGTGCGCTTGCACTCGCCGGCAGCCGCTGCTCGCGGGAGTGGAGCTGCTCCTCGAGGAAACGGCGCCGCCCGAGCTTCACATAGCGCTCTACCGTGGCGGACGTCGGCCCGTATCTGATTCTGTCCAGCCATAGGACGTCCTGACGCGAAAGGTCTGCGCTCGCAGCTGCGGCCGGTACTGCGGCTAACACAGCCGCGGCGATGATCGGTGCTCGCCCCATACTTGCCACGAAACGCACGCGCGCGGCACCGGGTGACAGTTGCCGAGCGGCCAGCGGCTTTTTCTGAAGCGAACTTAATACGCCGATCGGGCGCTACGGCACGACACCCAGTTCGTCCAGCGAGCGGTGCAGCTCGGCGGCGTCCCGGTAGACGCGATAAGCCCCGGCCCGGCTCAGCTCATCGTCGCCGTACCCGCCGCTCAGGAGGCCCACACTCAGCATGCCGGCCCTGCGCGCCGCCAATAGATCCCACACCGCATCGCCGACCACGTAGCAATCGTCACGTTTGACTCCCAGCCGCTCCTGGCAGGCGAAGAACAGGTCAGGCTCGGGCTTGGCACGGGCGACGCTACCCCGATCGACGACCACCGTCTCCGGCGGCACTTGCAGTGCGGCGAGCGAGGCATCGATGTCGGGGCGGTTGCCGGAAGTGGCTATGCCGTGAGGGACCCGCATCGCGCGCAGGTGCTTCAGCAGCTCGACCGCGCCGGGCAGCGGCCGGCGGTTGGGACGAAATTCACGAAACAGCACGCTGTGGCGCAGGCGGATGGCTTCGGCCTGCTCCGGCAGGATCTCGGTGCCGAGCTCGCGCGCGGCGGCGCGCGTGAACAACCCGCCGCTCATCCCGATGCGGCGATGGATCCGCCAGGCGTCGATCGGCATTCCCGCCTCCGCCAGCGCCCGCTGCCAGGCAAACACGTGCGCGTACACCGTGTCGATCAGCGTGCCGTCCAGGTCGAATATGAAAGCCTGCATCGCAATGCCTCTCGGGTAGTCCTTGGCTCGCAGGCACGCATATTTACATGCCCGCCTCGGCAATGCGAAGTTGTCCTCTGGCTCTGCGTTGCAGAGTCCTTGACGGCATAACGAGGCGTCAATAGAGTCGCGACACCGTCCGCCGCGGTGTGCGATATGCGATCGAACAACACTGTTGCAATACACAGCCACGCGCTCGGCACTCTCAATTACATCCGCGCCTCCATCGAGGCGGCGGGTGCCTGCGCGGTGCCCGGCACCGCGGGGATTGCGATGGGCGCCGTGGGGATTTTTTCCGCAATCCTCGCCTCGATCCCCGAGCTCGCGGCGTACTGGATGGCAATCTGGCTCATCGCCGCCGCCATGGCGTCCGCTGTCGGCGCGGCGCTCATTGCCCGGCAGCGCTCCCGAGGCGGATTGACGCTGTATAGCGGCCCGGCGCGCAAGTTCGTGCTGTGTCTCGCTCCGGCATTGCTGGCCGGCGCCGTGCTGACCGGGGTGCTGTGGCAGGCGGGAGAGAGCCGGCTCGTGCCCGGCGCGTGGCTGCTGCTTTACGGCTGCGCCGTGTTGTCGGCGAGCATGATGACCGGCACGGCCATCATGCGTCTGATCGGGGTGATGGGCACACTGTTCGTGCTGTTCGGCGTGGTCGCGTTCGAGCTGCCGCCGCGCTGGCACAACCTGATCCTGGGACTCGGGTTCGGGATGCTGCACCTCGTGTTTGGCGTGCTGATCGGACGCGTCAATCGCGGCGAGTCAGCCGAGTGGCAGACGTGAAGCCGCTCGCCAGGCGCAACGAGACGACGGCGCGCTCGCCCGGGAGGCCAACACCGGTGCCGGCAGCGCCGCGCAGCAGCGAGGACGGCAAGTTTGATCGGCTCGTCTACGAGCGCGTGCGGCTCGGGATCATGAGCGCGCTCGCGGTGAACGAGCAGTTGTCGTTCAACGAGCTCAAAGCGCTGTTCGACGTGAGTGACGGCAACTTGAGCGCGCACGCGCGCAAGCTCGAGGAGGCCGGCTACATCGTGTGCTCGAAGTTCTTCGCGGGACGGCGCCCGAAATCCGAGTACCGTCTCACGCCGGTCGGCAGAAAGGCCCTGTATCGTTATCTCGAGCATATCGAGGCGGTGATCAGGGCGACCCGCCGCGCATGAGTTTTTCTGGGCCATAAACTTTGCACCACAAAGTATTCTATGATGCAAAATCTACACGTCGCGATCATCATGGACGGCAACGGACGCTGGGCGCTGCACCGCGGTCTGCCACGAACCGCGGGGCACGTCGAGGGAGCGAAGACGGTCAATACCGTTGTTGAAGCAAGCGCGCGCGCCGGCGTGCGTACTTTGACGCTGTATGCGTTTTCCGCCGACAACTGGGCGCGTCCGAGCGCCGAAGTCGCCGCTCTCATGCGCCTGCTGCGGCGCTATCTCACCACCGAGACGCGCCGCTGCATCGAGCAGTCGATCCGCATCAACATCATCGGCAGGCGTGACCGCCTGAGCGCCAGCCTGGTGCGCGCCATCGAGCACAGCGAGCGCCTGACGGCCGCGTGCTCGCGAATGCACCTGCGGATCGCTGTGGACTATTCGGCGCAGCACAGCATCCTGCAGGCGGCGCGCCGCGCGGGCAGCTGCGCGCAGCTCAGCACGGAGGTCTTTCACGGCCTGCTGGCCGAGGTCGATCATTCATCGCCCTGCGGCCCCGTGGATCTGCTGATCCGAACGGGCGGCGAGCAGCGGCTGTCGGATTTCCTCCTGTGGGAGTGCGCTTACGCGGAGCTGTATTTCACCGCCCGCCCGTGGCCCGAATTCGGCGCCGAGGAGTTCCAGGCCGCACTAGTGGAGTTCGCCCGCCGTCAGCGACGCTTCGGGAGACTGGCGGATGCGGCGGCTGGGCAGGCGTCTTGATACAATTCGCCGCTGCAATCCGGTCTGAAGCCGCCGCGGAGACGCTGTCATGCCTATCAGACTCACTGTGAATAACCAGCTCCACGAGCTCGTCGTGGATCCGGACATGCCGCTGCTGTGGGCGATCAGGGATCACCTGCAGCTCACGGGCACCAAGTTCGGGTGCGGGATGGCGTTGTGTGGCGCGTGCACCGTGCACATCGACGGGCAGGCGACCCGCTCCTGCGTGACACCTGTGTCGGCGGTGGAGGGCAAGAGCGTCACCACCATCGAAGGTCTGTCCACATCCGCGGGCAAGGCCGTTCAGGATGCGTGGGTCAATCTTGACGTGCCGCAATGCGGTTATTGCCAGAGCGGACAGATCATGTCGGCATCCGCGCTGCTGGCGTCAAACCCCAAGCCGACCGACTCCGATATCGATGCCGCCATGACGGGCAACATCTGCCGGTGTGCCACCTATGTGCGCATCCGCAGCGCCATTCACAAAGCGGCCGAATCGCTCGCCACTTCCCCGCCGGCCAAGAGCTGAGCGGCCCGCGCACTCACGCGGTAAGGATTGCACATGTACTTCAGTCACATTAAAGACACGTCTACGCTCTGGCCCACACGGTCGGCGCCCGAGGTGACACGCCGGCAATTCCTGAAGCTCACGACGCTCGCGGGCTCGGGACTCACGCTCGGCGCGCTGCTTCCCGGTTGCGGCTCGGGGCCGGGCTCGTCCGGGGCCGCGGTGGGCCCGCCGGCGCCGCTGACGATGACCTTCTTGCGCATCGACCCTGACAACACGGTCACCGTGATCTCGAAGCATCTCGAGGCCGGCCAGGGTGTCTGGACCGGTCTGCCCGCCATCGTGGCCGAGGAACTCGATGCGTCGTGGGAGCAGATGCGTGTCGAGAGCGCGCCCGCCAAGGTGCCGGTGTACGGCAACTTCGCGTTTGATCCGAAGGGGAGTGTACAGGGGACCGGCGGCTCGAGCTCGGTGGCGAACTCCTGGGACCAGCTGCGCCACGCCGGTGCGACCGCCCGAGCCATGCTGGTGGAAGCGGCGGCGGCGCAATGGAAGGTTCCCGCAGGTGAGATCACCGTGAGTGACGGAGTGGTGTCGCATCCGGGCTCGGGCAAGAAGGCCACGTTCGGCGAGCTCGCGGGAAGCGCGGCCAAGCTGTGGGTTCCCACGGACGTCCAACTCAAGGACCCCAGTCAATTCAAACTCATCGGCCGCGAGAAACTGCCTCGGCTCGACAGCCGCGCGAAGTCCACCGGCAAGCAGCAGTTTGCGATCGACGTCATGCTGCCGGGCATGATGACCGCCGTGGTGATGCGTCCGCCGCGCTTCGGCGGCAAGGTGGCGTCCTTCGACGCAACCAAGGCCAAGGCGGTGGCCGGTGTAGTCGACGTGGTGCAGATTCCGCGCGGCGTCGCGGTCGTCGCTGAGGACATGTGGTCGGCGAAGAAGGGCCGCGAGGCTCTGCATGTTACCTGGGACGAGTCGGGCGCCGAGAAGCGCGGCACCGAGCAGCTGATGAAGGAGTACAAGCGGCTCGGCCGGCAGAGCGAGGCGGTGAGTGTTGCGAAGGTCGGCGATGCGGAGGCAGGTCTCAAGCACGCAGCCAAGCTGATCGATGCGGAGTTCGAGTTTCCGTACCTCGCACACGCGCCGATGGAGCCGCTGACGGCGGTGTGCCAGCTGAGCCCGGAGAAATGCGAGATCTGGGCCGGGTGTCAGCTCCACACCGTGGACCAGATGAATGCCGCCACCGCCGTCGGGCTGAAGCCCGAGCAGGTCGTGATCAATACGCTGGCCGCCGGCGGCACCTTCGGGCGCCGGGCCAATCCGGAGTCCGACTACATCGCTGAAGTGGCCTCCATCGCGAAGGCCACCGGAGCCAAGTATCCCGTGCGGCTCATCTGGACCCGTGAAGACGACATCACGGGGGGGCGTTACCGGCCGCTGAACTATCACCATGTCACGGCGGGAGTCGGCAAGGATGGCCGGCTCGTGGGCTACAAGCAGCGTGTCGTCGGTCAATCGCTCGTCGCCGGGACACCGTTCGCCGCCATGATCAAGAATGGCGTCGATCCGACCGCGGTCGAAGGCAATGCGGCGGAGGAATACGACCTCGACAATGTGCACGTGACCTGGTCGCAGCCGAAGGTCGGCGTGCCGGTGCTGTGGTGGCGCTCGGTCGGTCATACGCACATGGCGTTCTCGAAGGAAGTCGTCATCGATGAGTTGGCGCAGGCCGCCGGCCAGGACCCGGTGGCATTCCGGCTGGCGCTGCTGCAGAAACATCCGCGCCACGTCGCGGCACTGAAGCTCGCGGCCGAGAAGGCCGGTTGGAGCAAGCCGTTCCCCAAGGAGAAGGGGCGCGGGCGTGGAGTCGCTGTGCACCAGTCCTTTGGAACCGTGGTCGCGCAGGTTGCCGAGGTCACGGTGACGGGCGACAAGATCACCGTGGACCGCGTCGTCTGCGCCGTCGAATGCGGCATAGCCGTCACCCCGGACGTGATCAGGGCGCAGATGCAGAGCGGCATCGGCTACGGCCTGTCGGCCGCACTGCGCGGCAAGATCACCCTGACCGACGGGCGGGTCGACCAGACCAACTTCCATCAGTATGAGGTGCTGCGGATCAACGAGATGCCGCGCGTGATCGAGGTGTACATCGTGCCGTCGACTAATCCGCCATCGGGTGTCGGCGAGCCGGGAACTCCACCGATCGCGCCGGCGGTTGCCAACGCGGTGCGTGCCGCAACGGGCATCAAGCTGCGCAAGCTGCCGTTCGACCTCGCGGCGGCGCGCAGCGCGCGAGCCTGAGCACGTTCGTTCGGCGAACTCGCGCCGGCCTCATCACGTTCGTGACGAAGCCGCGCACGTGTGCCGCGCTGATTGCCTGCGCCGTCAGCGTCTTGTTGCCGTTTCGCGCGGCACCGGCCGGGGCTGCGCAACTGGAGGAGGCTGCACGTGGCTCTCGGAGCTTGCGGGTCGTAGCCTATGTCGCCGGCTGGGCCATGCCCGCCGTGATCCACGGCGAGAAGCTGACGCACATCAACTTTGCCTTCGCGCGGATCGGTCCCGATGGGCGCGCGGAGCTGGCAGATTCCGCCCTGGAGGCGAATCTCGCGCGCCTGGTCGCGCTGAAGCAGACGAATCCGCAGCTCAAGGTCATCGTCTCGATCGGCGGGTGGCGCGCCGATGGCTTTTCCGATGCGGCGCGCACCGCTGCTTCACGCGGCGTGTTGGCGGATAGCGCCGTCGACCTCGCCCGCAAGCACTCGCTCGACGGCGTCGATATCGATTGGGAATATCCGGGTCAGGGCGTCGCGGGCATCAGGTACCGGGCCGAAGACCGGCAGAATTTCACGCGGCTGCTGCAAGCGGTGCGCCACAAGCTCGATCTTGCGAGTGCGACCGAAGGCCGCAGCGGCGGCGATCGTTACACACTGACGATCGCCTCCGCCGACCGCGAGTATTTCGATCACACCGAGATGGACAAGCTGCACGTCTATCTGGACTGGATCAATATCATGAGTTATGACTTCTTCAACAGCCTGACCGCGACGACCGGTCATCACGCCGGGTTGTATCCGGCGGCGCTCGCGTCCCCGACCGACCGCAACGCCGATGCCTCGGTCAAGCAGCACCTGGCCGCGGGTATTCCCGCCGGAAAACTGCTGCTCGGCGTTGCCTTTTACGGCCGCGGTTTCGCCGGCGTGCGCTCGCTCAACAACGGGCTCAATCAACCGTACCAGCGCTACGAGGCGGATCATCCCTACGCGGAGCTCGCCGAGCGGCTGATCGGCAACCCAGACTTCGTGCGCTACTGGGACGAGCGCGCCAAGGCGCCGTATCTGTGGAACGCGGAATCGAGAACATTCATCACCTACGACGATCCGCAATCGATCGCCATCAAGGCGGACTACGTCAGGTCAAATCACCTTGGCGGGATCATGTTCTGGGAGTTGGGCCAGGACCGGGACGACGAGCTGCTCGATGTCATCGTCAAGTCACTGCACCGGTGAGCATGGCTCACAGCGCGGCAAATTTGCGGGCTTCCACTGTCCAGGCGGGCGCCGCGTCGAGTGCCGCCGGGACCTCATGCGGTTGCGCCACCACCTGCCACATCAGCAAGTGACGCTCGTCCATGAAACGCTCCGCGACGGCGTGCGCGAGCAGTGCGAGCAGCGGATTAAAGAATCCGCGGGTGTTGACCAGCACAATCGGGTTCAGATACAGCCCGAGCCGCTTGAGTGTAATGGCCTCCAGCAGCTCCTCGAGGGTCCCCGAGCCGCCCGGCAGGGCGATTGCCGCCTGACTGCGAGTGAGCATGATGTGCTTGCGCGCGCGCATATCCTCAACGATCTGCAGCTCCGAGATGCCCTTGTGACCCCACTCCAGATCCGCCATGAACCGCGGCAGGATCCCCACGACCCGGCCGCCCTTGCTCAGGGCGCCGTCCGCGAGAGCTCCCATGGAGCCGACTGCCCCTCCGCCGTAGATGATCGCAGTGCCTCGCTCCGCGAGCGTCACGCCGAGCCGGTACGCCGCTTCGCGATATTCCGGGTGAGAGCTGCCGCTCGAGGCGCAGTAGACGCAGACGGACCGTTCCAGGTGGCGCTCATTCGTGATGTTCATGGCACCCCACTCACGATGATCTCTCTCTCGGAGGATTGGCACACCACCAGGCTTGGCTGCACGATGCCCACCGCATGGACACACTAGCTCGCAGTCGCACGTTTCGCTCCCGGCCACGGTACCGACCGGCGAGTGTACGCGAGGTGCTGCGCTCGTTGGCGGGCGGCCCGGGCCACCGTGGCGCGCCTTCGGATCACTTCGACGGCCGGCTCTTCTTCAACCCGGACGCAACCGTCGGGCGCTCGTTCTGGGACTTTCTGCGGTGGCGGCGCACGGCTCAAACAAAGCAATGGCCGGAATGGGTCGAGAACCGCGCCCGACCGGCGCCGCCCGCCAGCCTCGATCACGGGCAGATCGCGCTCACGTTCATCAATCACATTACGTTCCTGATCCAGTTTCGGGGTCTGAATGTCCTCACGGACCCGGTGTATTCGCAGCGGGTAAGCCCCTTGCGGCGAATCGGCCCCAAGCGGGTACGCGCGCCTGGGCTCGCGTTTGATGAGCTGCCGCCGATCCACCTCGTGCTCGTCACTCACAACCACTACGACCATCTCGATATCGATACGCTCGTGCGGCTCGAGGAAGCGCATCACCCGTGCTTCGTCACCGGCCTCGGGAATCGAGCGTTTCTGCAGCAATTTCAGTTGCAGAGAGTGCACGAGCTCGACTGGTGGCAGAGTCTGGAGGCCGCTGGCGCCAGCATCACCATGACCCCGGCGCAACATTGGTCGGGGCGCAGCGGCCGCAACCGCAACCGAACGCTGTGGGGCGGCTTCATGGTGCGGGCCGCTGGCCGGCGGGTGTTATTCGCTGGAGACACCGGCTATTCGGTGCACTTCCGCGACATCCAGCGGCGCCTTGGACCCCCGGCCATCGCGCTGCTGCCCATCGGCGCGTACGAGCCACGCTGGTTCATGGCCCCGCAACACATGAATCCCGAAGAAGCTGTCCGCGCGCACCTGGATCTCGAGGCGAGGCTCTCGATCGGTACCCACTTCGGCTGCTTCCAGCTGACGGATGAGGGTATCGACGATCCGCTCATCGAGCTGGCGGCGGCGCGCCAGCGGCACAATGTCTCCCCCGAGTTGTTTCAGGTCCTCGAGACGGGCGAGACGCGTCTGTTTCAGGCGGGCGAATCGGCCCAGCCCGCGATCCAAGTGGGCACGACCGGCATCGAGGGCACGCATCGCTCGGATCCGGCGCGCTGACCGGTCTCACACGGATGCAATGGCCCCGTTCCGTCTTGATCGCTGTCGGTGCCGGCTGCCTGGTGGCAGCCGGCTTGGCGGCTGCGGCGTGGGCTGACGAAAGTCAACCATCGCCGGCGTCGGCGCCGCCGCCCACCGGGCTGCTGCGCTGGCTCAATCCCGCCACTGCGCCTTTCATCCCGATTCCGGAGATCGACACGGCCCCCCACA
>VBNY01000304.1 GCA_005877705.1 Gammaproteobacteria bacterium | reverse complement strand
ACGTCGACTGAGCTGCTGATCCAACTTCGCACCACCAACCCTTGTACCCCTCAGGAGCATCCCGATGACTACCGTAAGCTACCAGATCAATTCCAAGCGGGGCGTGTCCGCCGGCGTCATGGCGCTGGCGGGCTGCCTGCTCACCGGGACATTGAGCGTCGCGCACGCAATAACACCCACAGACAGCGTCCCCACGGCAACGGTCAATTACGGCGATCTGGACCTGTCAACCCAGGACGGAGCGCTGACTCTCTACCGGCGCATCGCCGCCGCGGCGCGGGAAGTGTGTCCGGATGAGGGCAGTCGCAATCTCGCGGCATTCGCGCGCAGCAAAGCCTGCCAGGCGGAGGCAATCGCTCGGGCGGTCAGTGACTCTCACATCCCGCAGCTGGCCGCGGTCTACGCGGCACGCTCGAAGCACGGATGATTCATCGTCCGCGGCGCCTTGTGCGCACCTGATGCGGCGGCCGGGGCGGTGCTTCAAGCGCCGCCCCCCGGCCACGGTTGGTGCAGGGAAATGCCGACCGGGTTCAACGACGCTTCGCGCTCAGCACAGCACGGCATGAGCGCTCGACGGCCGATGGACGTGACAGTTATGCTGTCGAATGGAAGCTTTCGCTCTCTCCACCGCCTCCGTCGCCGTCGGCGAGCTGGGCGACAAGACACAATTGCTGGCCCTCGTGCTCGCCACCCGGCTGCGCAGGCCGGTACCGATCATCGCCGGCATCTTCGCGGCGACCTTGCTGAATCACCTCATCGCCTGCCTCGTCGGCGCCTGGACCGCCGAGTTGCTCAGTCCGGATGTTCTGCGCTGGGCGCTGGGCATTTCCTTTCTCGCGGTCGCCGTCTGGGCACTCATCCCGGACAAGCTGGACTCCGCGGCGACGCCGCGCGGGTCCTACGGTGTCTTCATGCTCGCGGCGCTCGCCTTCTTCCTGGCGGAAATGGGCGACAAGACGCAGATTCTCGCCCTCACGCTCGCCGCGAAATACGACGATCTGCTGCAGGTCGTCGCCGGCACCACCCTCGGCATGATGATCGTCAACGTGCCGACCGTTCTGTTCGCCGAGCGGGCCACCAAATGGCTGCCGCTGCAGGCGGTGCGGCTGGTCGCCGCCGCGCTCTATGTAGTGCTCGGTGTGGTTACTCTGGCGGGCCATTCCCGTTTGCTGTAGCCGATCATTTCAAGTAGGCGTGCACCACGTCGATGAGGTGCTTCGCGCCGCGGGCGCGCGCCCGATCACGGTCATGCGTTGGATCGGACACGTGCATGCGGATGTGGTCTTCGAGCAGCTCCGCCATGAGGCCGCGCGCCGCGCCGCGCACAGAAACGGTCAGCTGCATCACCTTGGCGCAGTCGGCATCCGCCTCGAGCGCGCGCTCGATCGCCTCGACCTGGCCGCGCAGCCGGCGGACACGCTGCTGCAGCTTGGTCTTCTCATGAATCGTGTGTCCCATATGCGCCGTCGCTCCCATAGGGTGGGGGGTATAGTATACGTCCGGCGGGGGCGAGCTGCGCACATCATCAAACGCTTACGCAGGATCGCGGACCGTGCGCTTTCTGGCGAGTGTGGCTGCACCTCGAGTATTGAGGAGCGTCACGCCTCCAGCAGACACACCGCTTCGACGTTGTTGCCGTCGGGATCGAGCAGGAAGGCTGCGTAATACGCTTGTGAAACGCATCCACCGCGGCGCGGCTGCGTGCCTGGAACGCCACGTGCACCCCAGGACTCGATGAGTTCCTGTCGAGATAGAGCCACAGAGCGGGAGCCCCCGCCGGACCGAGTCCCGCTCCATTGTCATCGCGCGAGCCGAGCACGTGCCCGAGCGGCGCCAGCGCCGCTTCGTAGAAGCGCACGCTCGCATTCAAGTCCCTCACCTTCAAACCGATATGATCGTACACGCTGACCTCCAGTTGCGCAGAGGTGGCCTGTCACCTCCGCTTCGCTGGAAATCAGCCTAAGGCGGGGGCCGCCAGTCGATCTTGGAGAATCTTGCGCTCCCCGTTTGCGGCCCGTCTGAACTGCCGCGGCGAGACGCCGGCGGCGCGGCCAAAGCTGCGAACGAAGTTGGACAGATCGCCGTAACCCACTTCAAAAGCGACCTCGCCGATCGATCCCCACCCTTGCGCCAGCAACCTGGCCGCGCGCCGCAGGCGGGAGCGAACCAGATACTGGTGGGGCGTCACACCGGTGACTCGGGTAAACAGCCGCAGGAAGTGGAAGGCGCTCACACCGCTTTCCCGCGCAGCCCGCTGCAGATCAACCGACTCGCTCGAGTGCGCGTCCAGCCAGAGCGCGGCTCGCCTCGCCCCTTGCGGCGGCCGCGTGCCCGCCCGACAGGGTCTCGCCGAAGCGCCTTGCCAGTAGCATCCCAGCCTCGTCCAGGCCGACATCGCTGTGGCCGTCGGCCGCCGCTTGCGCGAGCTCACCAAGCATCATGAGCTGCGCCAGCGGCGGCAGCGCGCCGCTCAGCCACCTCGCTGGGCGAATGCCCAGCGAGGCCACCAGTTCCGGGTCCAGCTGAAACGACAGGCACTCGTCGCCGTGCCGGTGATGCTCGTGAGTGCACAAGTACTCGTCGCCCGGATGGCCGAACAGGACGGAGCCGCAGACCAGCTCGAAACGCCGTCCCCGGGTGATGCATCCGAAGCTGCCGCTGCGCACGTAGGCGAGTGAATACCTCTCGTGGTGCTCGACGAACGGTGTTACCTGCGGGCCTGCGTGGCACCGGTAGTCGACGACCTCAAGCGATTCGCTTTGTAAGAGAGTTGTGGCAGGCATGGGCGCGGATACTAGCTAATTTGCTTCACTGACCGCGAGCAGCTTGCGCGCGGCATCCTCCAGGATGTCATGCCCGGTGACCGTCGGATGAATACCGTCCCAGAACAGGTAGGCTTGCGGGTCCTCGCAGACCGGATCCTCGAGAGTGAAGAATTTGAGGCACGCGTCCACCGCGTCGGCGAGACCAAACGCCTGCGGACTGGCGACGACCTGGTGCACGAGGCCGTTGACATCGAAGCGGATGATCCGGCTCCGGGGCAGCGTTTGCAGCGCGGCCAGCGTCTGCTCGAGAGCGGCGTCGTAGAGCGCGCTCAATTGCGATGCCGCCCCATCGGCGACCGGTCCCAGGGCGCGCACCGCCGGGGTCAGTCCGAGATCGGGAATGTTGGGGACCAGGAAAGTGCGCGCGCCGGCGGACCACAGCGCCTGAATGTTGTAAGCCAGGTACCCGAGCGCCGTTTGAATGATCGCCGCGCTGCCGGCACCGCTCGGGTCGGACGCGAGCATGCTCAGCGCATCGTCGAGGTCATTGGCGCCGATCCACACGATGTAGGTGGCCGTCGCGGGCGCCCGGCCATGGAAGTCGGCGAGGAACAGCCCCACCTGGGTGCTGAGGTCGTAGGCCGGGAATACCGGCGCGTTGGGGCGGCTGCGGGCTCGTCCGACCGCATAATTCGTGAACACGCCCGGATTGGCGAGCGCCGGGCCGCCGCTCGGCGGCGTGTCGAGTGCTCGCGCGAGCTGCTCCACCCAGGTTTTCCCATTCGTAAAATGGTGGCCGCCGACATCGTAGGGCGCACTGGGAATTGGCGCGAACGGCGGCTGCGAGGTCTGCCCGAAGGCGATGAAGTAGTTACCGGGATCGGACAGACTGTCCCCGAAGACCACGAGTTGCGCACGTGGACCGTCGTCGGCCCATGCCGGTACGGATGAGACAGCAATTGCGCTCAGTGCGATGGCAAGCGTGGTGTGTGCCAACTGTCGATACATGGGAATTCTCCCTGATGATGTGGATGGTTGCGTGCGGATGACCCTTCGTCACGTGGGTTACCTTGCCATTCCTCGGCTTACTGCCGCGTTACAACCCACTTACTGTCGGCTCACGGCTCCTTCGCGAGCGGACGCTCGGTTGGCGGGATCGGTGCTGAGTGGATCACTATATTATCAATATATTTCATTTGCTTACAACGTATTCATGCTGTAATACATCATATAGGGACCGCGCAAATCCAACGGCTGCTCATTGCGGTACGGGGCTGGGGCGTCAAAATAGCCGTGCGCTGCTTGCGGGCCCGCACTATAGGATGATGTTGCCTTTCACGGCGGGGTCATGATTGCTAAAGCCCGGCTGGCGAAACTGACGCGCCCGTCTCCGACGGCCGCCTACCCCCGCACGCGCCTGTTCGAAGTGCTGCGGCGACTCATCGCCAGCGCGCCGGTCGTGTGGCTGACCGGGCCCCCGGGCTCGGGAAAGACCACCCTGATCGCGGACTACACGGCGCGCCACCAGATCGATTGCTTGTGGTACCAGATGGATCGGGGCGACGCCGACGTGGCCTCCTTCTTCCACTTCCTGTCCGAGGCCCTGCAGCAACACATGGGCGATGACCATGCCCAGCTGCCGCAGTTCCAGC
>VBNY01000182.1:9350-10477 GCA_005877705.1 Gammaproteobacteria bacterium | reverse complement strand
GCTGACGCCGTCCGTGGGCGACGCCAACTCACAGACTCCCGAGTTCAAATCCTTCCTCGTGAGAGTCGAAAAGCTCTAGGAAGAAGCCGACATGCCACTGCAATCCCTCGACATCGTGCGCCGCTCGGCCACCACGCTGCCTGCGCCCGGGGTGCGCGACGCCGCGACCGGCCAGGTCGCCAAGCTCATCGATACCACCAAATGCATCGGGTGCAAGGCCTGCCAGGTCGCCTGCATGGAGTGGAACGATCTGCGCGATGAGATCGGCACCAACGTCGGCGTCTACGACAACCCGGCCGATCTCACGGACAAGTCGTGGACCGTCATGCGGTTCGCCGAGTACGACAACCCCAACGGCAATCTCGAGTGGCTGATCCGCAAGGACGGCTGCATGCATTGCGAGGATCCGGGGTGCCTCAAGGCGTGCCCGGCGCCCGGCGCGATCGTGCAATACGCGAACGGAATCGTCGATTTCCAGGAAGAGAACTGCATCGGCTGCGGGTACTGCATCGCCGGCTGTCCGTTCGACATTCCGCGGATCTCCAAGCGCGACCACAAGGTGTACAAGTGCACGCTGTGCTCCGACCGGGTGGCCGTGGGACTCGAGCCCGCCTGTATCAAGGCCTGTCCGACCGGCGCCCTGGTGTTCGGCACCAAGGAGGACATGAAGGAGCATGCAGCCGACCGCATCGCGGATCTGAAATCGCGCGGCTTCGAGAACGCCGGGCTGTATGACCCCGCGGGCGTCGGCGGCACGCACGTCATGTACGTCCTGCACCATCTCGACCAGCCCGAGCTCTACAGCGACTTACCCAAGGACCCGCAGATCAGCCCGACCGTGCGTCTGTGGAAGGGCGTCACCAAGCCCGTCGCGCTCGCGGTGATGGGTTTCACGGCGCTGGCTGGCTTCTTCCACTTCGTCCGCGTGGGCCGCAACGAGACGACGGAGCACGAGGAGGAAGCCGCGGCAAAAGCTCAGGCGCAGCCCACACCGCCAGCGAAACCGGAGAAGCGTCCATGAGCAGCAATGTAAGTGGCGGCAACGTTGACCGTAGCGAGGGCCGCGGCAGCACGCTGCGCGGCAACATCGTCCGCTACACAGTGGGTGAACGGACCAACCATTGGAT